>JAFDHG010000029.1 GCA_019308925.1 Deltaproteobacteria bacterium | reverse complement strand
CAGACTGGGGGACAGTGGAGAGATACATAAAAAGACAAGGCAAACCAAGAGAGGAATTGAGGCAACTGAAATTATTTGATTGATACCCTGCGGCTTGCCGCAGGGTTATTCATTACTTTTGCCTGAACCTTTCTCTCATCTGGCACCGCTTAGTTTTCACCAAACAAAAAGGGGCATTTGTGCCCCTTGAAAATTCACCTTAAATTAATCCCCTTTCCCTTGTGTCATGCCACACCCCTCTTGAGGGGGCACTCTGTTAAATGTGACTTATTTTTCCTTAATTCCCAAACCTTTTCCTCAAAACAGCATACATTATACCCTTTTTTCACAAAAAGTAAAACGGTGATCTCCTGAAGTCAAAAAGGGCAGGGGGTCTTAATCAATACCGCCATCTCCCAACCCGTTGAGCTTATATTATACTTCTTTCCACGGATTGATAATCGTCATCCCTGTATGGGGGAATATAGGATGTTCCCCTCATCGTCCCGGGGTCAATTCTCACCAAGAATATAAAGTAAAGTGTTGACCCCACTTCTTTTCCCTGAAGGATGTCTTGTCAGGAGCGTGAAATAGTAGCCAATCCATTTGTCTAAAGTATTTTGCTGATTCTGCACTCAACTCAACCATCATGCCAAGACTGAAATTTCTGTGCATGACAATCTCATACTGTTCATCCTGAACGAATGCCATCAGTTCTTCAGCGGATAACTCTGACTTCTCACCTGTCTCCGCTTCGGATCTGGTCATCAGTGCTGTTACAGATTCATTATTTGAGAAAATAACCTTATTAACTTTTTTCATTAACTGGGCACTCATTTGATTAATCGATTTCTCAAAATCTGGGACCCGTGTTTTTAGAAAGCCTGCAAATAAAGACAACATTTCCTTCTCTGTATCGGAAATCTCTTCACCATTATCGATTTTATCTATGACAGGTTTGGTTTCACCCTCTATTTGCGATAACAACGATTCCATTGTCGTATCCCTATTTCCCACATCGTCTATAATTGTGTAGTAGTGTCTCTCCACAGCGGTGTTATTCGGTGTTTGCCGTCTGAACTCCTTCAAGTCACGATCGAACACCCATAGAACACCATCACGGCAAAACCTCTCTAAGTAAAATTGGGGTAGATAATGATGTCGTGTGGGTGCGGTCACGATTTCTATCACCTAGATTCGGTGTTTAGCGTTTGGATTCAGGACCAGCGATCCGAGCGAATAGAAAGTCAGCCATTCATCTAGGTCTTATTTCTCATGAAATATGGGGTCACCTATTAAAGGGCACCATGTCAAGAGAAATCACGTTTATTTTCAAATTTGGGTTTGGGCAACAACCCGTTTATTCTTGGCACAATCACCTCATTCCTTAGTAAACTTCATGGGTTTTGATGGGAAAGGCAAAAAACAAGACCTGACACCGTTCCGACTTCTTTTCATCATAACCGTCACAATCCCTTCTTAAATCAGGTCAATTCTCACCAAGAATATAAAGTAAAGTGTTGACCCCATTTCTTTTCTGTTGACCCCATTTCTTTTCTGCTCCCTTTTGTGGGCCTGGCCTCGGTATTATATAAACCTTTTTAACCTGTACATCCCCATGCTTCCATCATAGGAAATCCCGCTTCAAAAGTAAACCCATTGTACCGCCTATCGGCTCGCAGTCGAAATTATACGGTAAGCTCCACGGATTGTTCTCGTGCATCCATGATCACTGAGGATGCATCTTTGATCTTTTCGTATTCCTCTCGGGTATAGCAGATATAGTCCACATGGCTTGGGAAAGGGACCTTCTTGAGCACCAGAGGCATCCGCCTGAGAAAAGGGATATCCTTAAAGAACGGAGCGATAACGATCAAGTCGATGTCTGAGCTCTTTTGTGCATTACCTTTCGCCCGCGAGCCGAACAGGATGACCTTGTCCGGTTTAAACTCCTCCATGAGTTTCGGCAAGGCTTCCCTGCGGAATTTTTCAATCAACCGATCCACTGTTTCATCCATTCAGAAGATCAGTATAATATTCATGCAATGCTTTGAAAACTCCACATGCTATCGTTACCTTCTCTTGGGCTATCTCCTTGGTATACTCCTCATACGGCACGCCCTCAGCCACATCTGGATACCGGGAAAAGGTGTAATCAATAGTCAATTCGGAGATATCGTTGATAAGCTTCGCTTCCAATTTGAGCTCTTGCGCAAGTTCATCAATGTAATGAGTCTTCGGTACCTTTTTCCCTTTGATGGCAAACATGGCCTTGAGCAGTTTCTCAATAGATTGATGGGCAAGAAAGGCCGCAATATCATAGCCGCCAATGGCAATATTTTTCTCTGCCATGTCAAGATCATGTAATGCCTGTTTCAACCACTTTAATGCTATCTTCTCTGTCATGATACTGTTAGGAAGCAGCTTCCGTGGCAGCATCCAGCATGTGGCGCAAGCGGACAACGTCATCCTTCCGCATACTGGACCTCCGCAGAGTTCAGCACCTCCTGCCTGAAATACCGGCTCAGATCCTGCGCCGTTCTGATATCTACCTTTCGTCCAAGGATTTCGCTCAACTCAAATTCCATACCGGCCAATCTGATAAGTCCGGGTATGTGGGCCGGATCAAACTCAACCAGCACATCCACATCGCTGTCAGACTTGAAATCATCGCGAAGCACAGACCCGAAGAGTGAGAGTTTGCGGATATGATGTTTTTTGCAAAAAGATTCTATCTTCTCTTTGCGAATCGCGACTTGTACTTTCTTCCCCACCATGCCACCTCTATCCATTCCTGGGTTATCTTCTTCACAGTTCAACGCCCTGTTCCATCACCTTCTTTACAAAAAAATCACCCAGCTTGAGCCTCTCTTCAACCTGCTCAGGTGTTCTCACGATAATATCAAGGGGGATTGAAGACCGAAGCTCTCTGCGGATTAAAAACGCCTGCCTTTTAACTGGGAGCGATGTGTTCATTATGACAAACAAATCAATATCGCTGCCTGCTGTAGGCGCACCATACCCATGCGACCCAAAAAGGATTATTCGCTGAGGGTTGAATTTTTCCTTAATTGTTTTCGTTAACGTGCGTATCTGTACGTTATCCCTATGCCTTGTGCTCGTATCTGCCATAAGCTACCTCTTATTACAAATAATTAACGGAACTCAAGATCGGGCACCGACGACTCCTTTTAAAGGAATCGGTTTGGCCTTTTCGGAAGAAAGCCAGGCTGCATATTGTAACGCTTGGGTAATATCCTCCTCTTCAAGTTCCGGGTAAGCCTTCAAGATTTCTTGTTTCGTCATACCATCAGCGACCTGCTTAAGGATCACGGCAACAGTTATCCTCATCCCCCGAATCGTGGGTTGGCCCAGGCAAATTTCCGGATCAACGGTTATGCGGTCAAAATCTTCCATTTCAATCTCCTCTTTTTTTAAAATATACACCACATTGTAAAAAATAGAAATACGAAACCAAACAAAAAAGGGCCTTGTGGGCCCCTTGAATTTTTTACCTTAAATCTCCCACAACCCTCTTTTTTCATGCCTCATACCCCCTCTGGGGCTGGTATTGATAATAGCTGGCTACTTCACCTCAATCCCAATCGTCTCTGCTCCTGTCCACTACACGCAACGGGCCGGTTATCAGGTTCATAGCACAAAATCAGCGGAATGTAAATCTCATCTAGCAAAAGCGCTCATCTGGTTTTTCCCTCTTTATTGCTCGTTCAAATCGAATTTCAACTCAAGCTGTGGATTTTGAGCCTTCGTTTCAGCTAATATCTTTTTCAGTAACGTGATGGCATCTGAGAAGGCCCTGTGAGCCTCGGACTTGGAGAGTAACGTTCCTGCTTCGTACGTCATCTCGTTTCGCTTTCTGCGCATTGTTTCAAAGTGGTCAGTAAGGGTTCTATATGGGTCACCTAAGATGGCGCTCGTCATTTCTACGACGGTCTTATGGTGTGCCCCGCCAGCGGGCACAAATCCACCCATGAGCATCAGGGCCCTTCCTGCTTTCAGCATCGCATTGTAAGCTAATAAATAGGTTGCTCGTTCGGCCAGATGGGCAATCTTATGGGCTTCTTCGAGGTCGAGGATAGCCTCTCTCAACAAGGCTTCTATCTGCACAAAGCCTGCTTTCTGTTTCCTTATCTTTCCAGCCTTTTCAAGCCGCCTGACCAGCTTATCAAGCACCCAGCTCCCCCTTTAACATGATAATCTTATCGGTTAAGACCATCTGAAGAAATCCCCCCTCCTTGTTCCTCTCTTTTTCAAATTCCACTCTTGTATAAACAGTATAGTTGATCTCTCTGTTCAATTTCGATTCGAGATCACGGATGTCGCGCGTAAACTCACCGTGAGGAAACTCCCCCACCACCACGAGATCGATATCCGATGCCTTGTTTTCCTTATGTTTCGCATAGGAACCATAGATAAAAGCCAATGAAATCCCTGTATATCGCCTGACAATCTCATTCAGGCTCCCTTCAACGCCCTCGGTCTTGAAAATAATCTTTTTGAGTTCCTTGAAGAGAGGGTACTTCTTATTGAGAGAATACAGCTTGATCCTCCCCCTTGTCACCGCAGTATACAGCCCTTCGTCTTCCAGCCTCTTCAATTCCCTTGAAAGATTCCCCGGGTCTTCATCGATAAGACCGGAGAGTTCCCGCACATAGTACTGTTCATCGGGGTGGGTAAATGAATAGGTGAGTAATTTCCGTCTCAATTTTGTATTCAGCAACACGGTCATGCCGCAGACCCTTTTTGTTGTTATTTTTACATCATTTGTTGTAAATATTACAATAGTTCGTAACAATGTTCAATGAAAAGATGGCTGACCGTGAAATGCGAGACTTTGGAGGTCATATTGTCATGTGTAGACCATTCGCCTCTACCGCTTTATGTGCTCCAAACAAAAAAGGGCCTTTTGAGCCCCTTACAAAAAAGGGCCTTTTGAGCCCCTTGAATTTTTTACC
Source organism: Deltaproteobacteria bacterium (assembly GCA_019308925.1). NCBI lineage: Bacteria > Pseudomonadati > Myxococcota > Myxococcia > Deltaproteobacteria bacterium. The sequence continues at coordinate 20,975 of JAFDHG010000029.1, read as the reverse complement.
TTAAATCTCCCACAACCCTCTTTTTTCATGCCTCGTCCCCCTCCTGAGAGGCGTTTCGCCATAACTACAAATCTACATTCCTTCCTCTCCTACCCTTCCCCCCCTCTCTCCCACAATTGTGGGAGAGGTTGTTCTTTTATATCAAAAAATGGGGCAAAAGTAAATCCTATTCTAGACTGTGGTCACAAGAGCTTCTGGTCTCTGAGGTAGGTATAGACGTCTTCAGCGAACTTCTTAACAAATTCAATTTCGTCCAGCTTGGACAGTACCTCATATCGCTCCACCCGCCAGGTCAACGCGTTTCAAGGAGCACAAGATCCTGAAACCATTGCCGGTAAAACCCCCGATCTCTGGTTAGAAACCGTTCTGCCCGCAGGAGGGCATGAGCCCCGATGAGAAAATCAGTGATAATTCGCTCCCGCTTGCCACCTTGTTTGCGGTACAGACCCCACCGCTGTCCAGCGAGGAATGCGACATCGCGGTCAAGAGTTTCGATAGTACAATTGATCTTCTGCAATGCGGCATCCAAAGAGGATCTCTCTTCAAATTGGGGAACGAGCTCGGCGTACACAATGGTGCACATAACCAGGGCTCCTTGGTTATACGCTACCTCGAGTGCTCGCAGGGAGTGCTCTCCCCACTGAGGATCAGGCAGAAAGACATCGAGCAAAATATTGGTATCGACAGCGGTGATCACCTGCCCCTGATCTCCTCGATATAGGTATCGACCTCAGAAGGGCGATTAAGGATTCCAAAGACCTCTCGGATCGGGTGGGAAGCGGCAGCGCGTTTTATAATCCGGATGCCGTCTTCATCAGGTACAAAGTCGATTTCTACCTCTGCGTTGAGTCCGTAACGGTCCCGCAACTTTTTGGGAATGGTTACCTGACCTCGTTCAGATACCTTCATATTTCCTCCAATTTAACAATTCATATTTTCTTATTAATTAAATCAGAAAAATTAGTTGCTGTCAATCTTTTAACCAGTTTTGGGGACAGGGCTCAACATGGGGAAACTTGGGGACGACGGTGATCTCCTGAAGTCAAAAAGGGCAGGGGTGGCCTTAATCAATACCGCCATCCCCCAACCCGTTGAGCTTATGTTATACTTCTTTCCACGGATTGATAATCTTCACCCCTGTATGTTGAAAATCGTGCTCATTTCGGGTGACGAGACAATAATTCCCGTGCAGGGCGATTGCAGCGATGAGGGAGTCAATCGCTGTGATTGGTTTTCCCTCCTGTTCTAACCGCCCGGTGAGTTCACCCCAGATCAACATCACCTCTGTCGTGATTTCAATAATTCTTCCCTGGAATCGGAGCAATAGATCCGTTTCGAGCCATTCTCTGATTGCCTCTCTTCGTTTCGAAGGCGTAAGATTTTCGATACCTTTGCGTATCTCGCCAATGGTGATGACACTGAGGTAGACCGTGTTTGGGTCGAGACGATCGAGCCATTCCACAACGTTCTTGTCGGGTTGCTTTGCAATGAGTTCAGAGATGACGTTGGTATCAAGTACGTAGTTCATAGGGAGATATCTGCTCTCAGACCGCTCTTGTCACGCCTCAGATCAAGGTCTGCCTGGGCTAACGGCGACTCACGGAAGAAGTCGGAGAGCTTTGTTTTGTTGAGCATCACCTTGCGATATTCAGCATAGGAAAGCACAATCACGGTTTCGACCCCGCGCTTGGTGATGATCTGCGGGCCGTGCTTGATGGCTTCTGCTACGACCTCGCTGAACTTATTCTTCGCTTCTTGGATCTGCCACACGCGTGCCATCGGTTTCCTCCTGTCTGGTCTGTCTAGATTATAATCCTCGTTGTGCAGGGTGTCAAGGGGTACGGCTTTGCAATATCCCTTTTGCTTTTCCGCCCCCTTGATTATCTGACTCACCGTCGTATAATGCAGAGATCTGCCCATAGGCCCCACCCCTCTTTTTCCTCCAAAGGAACATTATTTTATACATTGCTCGTGATAGGTTTTAAGGTAATAGCTGCGATAAGCCCCACAATGCTCACTGTGGTCAATATCCAAAAAACCATCCCATAGCTGCCTGTTATATCGAAGATATACCCCCCTGTCACCGGTCCCAGTGCGCCGCCTATGGTAGAGGCAAATGAAACGATTCCAAAGATAACCCCATGTGAGCTGGTCCCGAACAGATCCGCTATGAGGGGTGCAATCAGGGCGTAAAAACCGCCGTGCGCGAAGCCGTACACAATGGCAAAGAGGAACAACATCCAGAGCTTATCCGCGAGCTGCAACCATATCAAGCTGGATACCAGACACAGAAAACAGATCACCAGTGCGGATTTGTTCCCAATTCTGTCACCGGCACTGCCCATCACAAACCTGCCGGCTATGCTTGCGGCGCCCACCCCTGAAAGGACCTTGGCGGCATTCGCCGGTGAAATCCCAAGATCAATCGCATGGGTAACAATGTGCATCAAGATAGTGGCGGCACAAAAGAGGACCAAAAAAAAGGCGAAACAAATGGTCCAGAACTGCACGGTACGGGCAGCCTCCTGAAGCGTCATCCCCTCCTCGGGTGGGGACTGGTTGAAAGGATTCTCATGTTCCTCTCCGTCAGGGGCAAGGCCCATTTTGCCGGGATCACGCACTAGGAATTGGGACAATGAGACATAGAAAAACAGGACCATCGCCCCGAGCACGAAAAAGGCGGTACGCCAACCGTATGCGGTGATAAGCCGATTGATCACCAGCGGCATAATCAGCATGCCCACACCCGTACCCACCTTTATGACGCCGGTCATCATGCCCCGTTTCTTAACAAACCACCTGGCTGTTGTTGAAAGGAGCACAACATCCGTCCCGCTGATTCCAAGGCCGATAAACAGACCGCAAAACACATATAAGTGCCGTACGGTAGCAACCTGGGACATGAAGAAATACCCTGCTCCCAATAAGATACCCCCTGCCGTCATGGTCATCCTGGGACCGAATCTGTCACTCAATCTTCCCTGGAGGATGCCGGCAATACCGAAAACAAGCATGCTTACCGAAATCGCACTTGATATCACGGCCCTTTGCCAGGCAAATTCCGCAATGATGGGTTTGAAAAAGACACCAAAACTGTTAAACAGACCCCAGCCCAGGACTTGCAGGGTAAATGACACAAGGACAATCATATAACCATAGAAAAACCTGGATTCATCCCCCTTCGAAGCAGCCATGACCTTTTTCACAGTCCTTTCCGCATTTTTTCTGTGCTATTATTACTTATATACCCCTCTAATACTCTGATATATAACGTTCATGGAATTATGCGAGGTGGCCTTTTTCCCCGATTTCATGCTTGTCCCCTCTTGTTCAACCTCACCTTATCCAATACTCGATTGATGTTATCACTCAGCCAGATGAGGGCTTGGGGTCTGCCTGCGTTCAGAAATGCGTCAATGACGTGCGCCATCTCTGGCGTCCGCAGGTACCCGTACACGTTATGCGGATTTGGGGTCCCCTTGTACTCGTAGTTGTTAGAGACGATGGCGTCGATGGCCCGTACGTGTCTTGAGTTCGCTTCATAATCGTTGCTCAACGCATAATCTGTCGCCACCCGGTCCTTGAGATCGGAAAAGTTGTGCCATGCCTTTACGATGTTTTCCGGTGTCCTGACGGTAATATGTCTTTTAGGTTTCTTTCGCTGTTCAGCGAGAATCTTGATCATGATCGGTGGCAGTCCCAAGGGAGATCCCATGGTTACCAGTGTGTGTATATGGATATCCGGCACAGAGTGGGTCAGGACATCGTAGGCGATAATGGAGCCCATGGAGTGCCCGATGAGCAGGATATCCCTTCTTCTGTATTTCCGCAGCATCCGGGCGAGTTCCTCGCGGATCACCTCCTTTGCCGGGCGCGTGCATTGCTTACTGTCCTGGCATTGTTTGGTGTAGTAGATGTCAAGATCTCTGAAATAGCGCCGTATAATGAGGTCCGTGACCGCCGTGTAGTTGATGGAAAGATCCTCATTGATCATAATATTATCTAACTGTCGTCGAATATAGTCCAGAACCTTTTTCCTTAATGTGCTTGGCCCTTTTTTTATCACTGTGCGGGCAGGGATGTAGGGGTTTGCAATGAACAGGGGATTTTTTTTATCTCTCACTGCAGGATCAAGTGGTTGCGGGTGGAGGAAATGGGCCCAGTAGACCAACCTGAATTTAAAGAAGCGTCTCGGATGGCCGATTGCCCTGAGCCCTTCTTTCAGGGAGTCCTTCCACCATCGTTCCAAAAGCCGCTTCGGCGGTTTGTTCCCCAGGCCGTGAATGCCGAGGATGATTTTGGACATGTAGGATAATTTCTCCTTGAACTTTTGCAATGAAGCCGATATCATATTAACAATTTACACATCCTTAGGCAAGCTAAAGTCCATTAGGCCATGGATTTGAGACAACTGGAGACCTTCTGCAAGGTGGCTGAGTTGGGGAGTTTCTCCCGGGCAGCAGATGTGGTATACCTTACCCAACCCACTGTCAGCGGGCACATCGCCTCCCTGGAGCAGACCTTGGGCCTCAAGCTCTTCGACCGTCTGGGCAGAAGGACGGCCCTCACTAATGCAGGGCGAAGCCTTTACCGCTATGCCAAAGAGATCTTGAGGTTACGGGATGAGGCCCTCAACGCCATCTATGAATTCTCCCACCTGATAAAGGGGAGGATAACGATAGGAGGAAGCACCATCCCCGGGGAATACTTCCTCCCCAAGGTCATGGGGGGGTTTCACAAAGAGGCTCCGGGCATCTCCGTAAGCCTCCTCATTGCGGACTCTCAGGAGATCGTCGACCTTCTGTTTGCCGGAGAGGTAGAGGTGGGGGTAGTGGGGATGAGGTTCGATGGGGAAAAGGTCGAATGTTATCCCCTCTTTAGGGATCGGGTGATCATCATCGCCCACCCTCAGCACCCCTTGGCCCACAATGGAGAGGTCTCCTGGGAGGAGTTGAAGGCGGCCCCCTTGCTCAACAGGGAGAGGGGATCGGGTACGCGCAAGGCCTTTGAGGGATATGTAGCAGCGGCCGGATATAGATTGGAGGATTTCAACATCGTAGGGGAAGTGGGCAGTTCCACCGCCGTAAAGGAAGGGGTGAAGGCGCAGATAGGCCTCGGTTTTATCTCCGACCTCGCTGTTCGGGAAGAGATGGAGGGGGGAAGAATCAAAGAAATCAAGATCAAAGGGCAAGGTGCTCCAGAGAGGGATTTCTTTCTTGTTGTATCCAAAGGGAGGGAGCTCTCCCCTCCTGCGCGCCGTTTCATGGAGTTTCTCAAAAAGTGGGGGCCTTCATAATATGAGGGTCTTTTCCAACTACACCATTATCTTGGCCACTATTTTTTCCACCATTATCCACTTCTTCGCCCTGACGCTGTTGGATACCTTTGCCCTGATCCCCAGAAGGATTGCCCCGCGGCCCACCATCTTTATGGTGAACCTCCTCCCCCTGGAGAAAAAGGGCGTCACCCCAAAAAAAGAGGTGCAAAAGAGGGGAAAAAGGGCGATAAAAAAGGATAAGGGGGTGATCCTGACCAAACGCACCAAGGTGAAGAAGGAGAAGCAGAAGATAAACAATGAACAGAAGCGGTTGGCGGCCATCAAGGAGATAGAGCGGAAGGTGGCTCAGAGGAAGGCAGAGGAGACCTCTGAGACAGTGGCCAACTCCCAGATGGAACTCTACTTCGGGATGGTCCGAGAGAGGGTGAAGAGGTTTTGGGTCATCCCCGACACCTTGTTGGATAAAGAGGGGTTGGAGGCCGTGATCGTTATCGAGATCGACAAAGATGGGCTTTTGATGGGGAGCAAGTTTGAAAGGTCCTCCGGAAACCCCTATTTCGATCAATCGGCCATGAGGGCGATAAACAAGGCTGTACCCTTTCCAACTCCGCCCTTGGGAAAGATCCCCCTGGAAATAGGTCTAGTATTTCAGCCGCGCTGAGGTGGTGAGAATATAATGCAACCTAAGAAATTGCCATTTTTTGTCCTATTTTTAATGATAACGACCATCCTTCCCCTCACCACCAGTAGAGGGATTATCTATATTGATATCGACTCCCCCCACATCCGCAAGTTCTATCTAGCCCTGCCGGAGATCGAAGGGTTGGGCAGCGCCCCCCAGGAGATAAAGAAGGAAATAGAGGGGACCCTCACACAAGACCTCATCATCTCCAACCTCTTCTACCTCATGGAGAGAGAGAGGCTGCCCCAAAAAGGGGTCTATATCACGGAGGCGACGATGGATTTCGGGGCATGGGCAAGCGTGGGGGCTGAATTTTTGCTGTCGGTAGGCCTTTCGGCAGAGGGAGGTAAGGTCTTGACGGAGTTCAGGCTCTTCGACGTGGTCCAGGGGATTTACATCGCTGGCAAGAGGTACAGGGGCCCTAAAGAGGGGGTACGGTTAATGGTCCACAGGATGGCGGACGAGATCATCCACCAGTTGACCGGGGAAAGGGGTATCTTCCAGACAAAGATCACCTTTGTCTCCGATCGAAGCGGGAATAAAGAGATCTACCTGATGGACTTCGACGGGCGAAACGTGGAGATGGTTACCTACAATGGCTCCATCAACATCTCCCCTGCCTGGTCCCCGGATGGTGAGAGTCTCTTGTATACCTCATTTCGCCGACGCAACCCAGATCTCTATCAGGTTCTCCTCTCCATGAAGCGTACCATCCTTTTATCCGCTGTCACGGGGCTCAATGCCGCCCCGGCTTGGTCCCCTGATGGGAAAAGAATTGCCCTGATGATGAGAGGAAACGGTAACACCGAGATATATCTCCTGAACTCGGAAGGGAAGAACCCCTCACGGCTTACACGCTCCTGGGCTAATAAGGCCTCGCCCACCTGGTCGCCGGATGGGAGACATATCGCCTTTGTCTCCGACCGATCAGGAAGCCCTCAGGTCTATGTCATGGATCTGCCCAATGGGAAAATCAGAAGGTTGACCTATGAGGGGAGTTACAATTGCTCCCCTGCCTGGTCCCCCAAGGGTGACAGGATCGCCTTTGCTGGTCAGGCGGAAGGAAGATTCCATATTTACACCATCAGGCCGGATGGGACTGAATTGAGGAAACTGACCGGGGAGGGAAACAACGAGCACCCATCCTGGGCCCCCAACGGGAGACATATCGCCTTTGCCTCTAATAGGAAGGGGAATTACGACATCTACATTATGACTGAAGATGGAGGTGGTCCGTGGAGGACGACCACCTCCAGGGCCAACGAGACAGAACCGGCCTGGTCACCGTGGTTAAGATGAAGACGCATCTTTATTGGAAAGGAGGTCCATATGATGAGAGAGAAAAGATGGATTTGGAAGGTCTTGCTTTTGGTCCTGCTTCTTGTCTTCCTGCCCCAATGTCAGCGCAAGGTGGTAAGGGAGGAGCGAGCCATCACCCCTGAACAGGAGAGGGGAGAAAGGGCCTTTGAGGAGAGCCTCACCAAGAAGAAATATCCTGGAATCAAGGGGGAGGTATTGGAGAGCGCCCTCTTGAAAGATATTCACTTCGAGTTCGATAGGTATGACCTGATCAAAGAGGCCAGAGGGATATTGGCCGAGAATGCCAAGGTATTGGTGGCCCATCCCAACCTCAGAATACAGATTGAGGGCCATTGTGATGAACGGGGAAGCAATGAATATAACCTGGCCTTGGGAGAAAGGAGGGCCGTGAGCGCCAAACTCTATCTTGTTAAACTTGGTGTAAAAGGGAATCGACTCTCCACCATCAGCTATGGGGAGGAGATGCCGCTGGATCCGAGACACAATGAGGAGGCCTGGGCCAAGAACAGAAGGTGCCACTTTGTCATCCTCTCTCGGTAAAAATCTGGTCCTGGCCGGGGTGAGGGAGAAAGGAGGGTATAGATGAAGGTCCATAATTTGGCTTTACTTTTCGGCTCTTTAACCCTTTTCCTCTTGGTGGGTTGCGCTACTACAAGGGAGGCAGCCTACTTGAACAACCAGATAGAGGATCTGCAACAGGAGGTCGAATTCATCAGGGGGAAGCTCTCATCCGATATGCAGAAGGACTGGGCCGATATCGAAACCACCGTCGAAGACCTGCAGAGGGAGGTCAAAATCCTCAGGGCAAATGTAGAGGAGGACAGGGAGCTCATCAAGCGGCTCGCCGATGAACTAGAGGGGTTGAAGAGGGATTATGAGGCGAAGATATCGGCATACCAGAAGGAGAAAGAGGAAGGTGTAACTGTACCCCCTGCTCCTACTACCATACCGAAGGAAAGGCCCACCCACGGAGAGGAGGATATGGAGGGGGCCTATCAGAGGGCCTATCACACCCTCAAGGAGGGCGACTACCAGCATGCCTTGAGGATGTTCAAGGAGTTTCTCCTCACCTACCCCCAGTCAGAGTACGCAGATAATGCCCAACATTGGATTGGTGAGTGTTACTACCTCCAGGGGGATTATGAAACAGCCATCTTGGAATATGAGAAGGTAATAACGAGATATCCCCGAGGGGACAAGGTCTCCTCCGCCCTCTTAAAACAGGGCTTCGCCTTCTTGAATCTGGGGGATCGGGTAGACGCCAAGATCCTCTTTAAAAAGGTGATCAAAGAATATCCCCGTTCACCCCAGGCGGAGATCGCCGCCAAGAAGCTCAAGTTATTACCGTGAAAATACTTTTTTACGGTAAGTCTAACGTCGAAAGATGGCGAAGAGATGGTGCATCTTCGAACCCTACTTCAGGGGGCTTCACCCCCTGAAACCCCCAATAAGGAGTATCTGATTTAGGGGTGTGCCTTCGCAGGAAAGGTCGTAGAACTGTTGGGGGAGATTGAGGGGGTTTTTACCCCCTCAACATTAGCTTAAAGGAAGGAACAAGGTTATTTTGATGGGCGGATGTGAGGACAAACCCTCAGTTGGTTTGTCCTAATCCGCCAAAAAGACGCCCTTCTCCTCCCCTTTTACTTTCTCCTCCTCCCTCTCTATCTCCTCTAAGGGAGGGGGATAACCACCCTCAACAATGGGGACCATTGTGCGATAGCGGGGGTTCCCGGTCCCAGCGGTGACCAACCTACCCATGATCACATTTTCCTTGAGTCCCCTTAGATAGTCGACCCTCCCCTCCACGGCTGCCTGGGTCAGGACCCGGGTGGTCTCCTGGAAGGAGGCGGCCGAGACCCAACTATCCGTGATGAGGGAGGCCTTGGTGATACCCAGAAAGAGAGGATCAGCGACGGCCGGCTTTCCCCCTTCTTTGAGGACCCTCTCGTTCTCCTCCTGAAATATGTGCTTTTCCACCTGTTCGTCCACGATGAACTTGGTATCCCCCACCTCACGGATCATAATCCTCTTGAGCATCTGCCTGACGATGATCTCGATGTGCTTGTCGTTGATCTTGACCCCTTGCAGTTGATATACTTCTTGGATCTCGTCTACCAAAAATCGGGCCAACTCTTTGTCCCCCAGGACCTTGAGGATATCATGAGGGTTGGAGCTCCCATCCATCAGGGATTCTCCTGCCTTGACCACATCCCCTTCATGGACGCTGATGTGTTTCCCCTTGGGTACGGTGTACTCCTTCGGCTCTCCCACCTCCGGAGTGATGATCACCTTTCGCTTTCCCTTTACCATTTTCCCGAAGCTTACTGTCCCATCTATCTCGCTGATGAGGGCGTATTCCTTAGGCCTTCTCGCCTCAAAGAGCTCGGCCACCCGGGGGAGTCCACCGGTGATATCCTTGGTCTTGGTGGTCTCCCGCGGTATCTTCACCAGGACATCACCTGCCTCCACAAGCTCCCCTTCTTTCACATAGATGTTGGACCATAGGGGCAGAATGTATCTGGCTGCAGTCTCTAAGGTCTTCTTTCCTCCCTCACCGACCCTCTCCTGTTTGATGGATATCCGGGGCCGGAGGTCAGGTTCCTTGCTCTCGATGATGACCTTGCGGGCGTGGCCGGTCACCTCATCCACCTGCTCTTGCATGGTTACCCCTTCGATGATATCGCCGAACTTCACCAAACCCGAGACCTCTGTGATGATGGGAATGGTATAGGGGTCCCACTCCGCGATTAGCTCCCCCTCCTTTACCTTCTGTCCCTCTTGTACCCTCAACTTCGCCCCATATACCACAGGATACCTCTTCCTCTCCCTGCCCTCTTCATCCAAGATGGCGATCTCGCCCTTGCGGTTCATCACCACCAACATACCTTCCCTGTTGCGCACGGTCTGGAGGGCTATGAACTTGACAATCCCATCCATCTTGGCCTCGAGGGCGGTCTCCTCCACACGCCTGCTTGCTGTACCCCCGATATGGAAGGTCCTCATGGTGAGCTGGGTCCCAGGCTCTCCAATGGACTGGGCAGCGATAACCCCCACTGCCTCTCCGATCTCGACGATCCTCCCCCGGGCCAGGTCTCTTCCGTAGCAGAGGGCACAGACACCATGTTTAGACTTGCAGGTGAGCACAGAGCGGATCTTCACCCGATCCAGTCCTGCATCAGCTATCTTCTGCACCGCCTCCTCATCTATCTCTTGGTTGGCCTTGACAATGATCTCGCCGGTAAAGGGGTCCTTGATGTCCTCTAGGCCCACCCGCCCCAGGATCCTCTCCACCATGGGTTCGATGATCTCGCCACCCTCGACTAGGGAGGAGGCATATATCCCGTCCAGGGTACCGCAATCGTATTCGCTGACGGTCACGTCCTGGGCCACATCCACCAACCTTCTGGTGAGATACCCGGAGTTGGCCGTCTTGAGGGCGGTGTCCGCCAACCCCTTTCTCGCCCCATGGGTGGAGGCAAAGTACTGCAATACGGTGAGCCCCTCCCTGAAGTTGGCAGTGATGGGGGTCTCGATGATCTCTCCTGATGGCTTGGCCATCAACCCCCGCATACCTGCCAACTGGCGTATCTGCTGGGCGGTCCCCCTAGCCCCTGAATCGGCCATCATAAAGATGGGGTTAAGGCTGGGCACGGCCTTTTCTTCACCTTGTGGGTCCTTCACCTTTTCCGTCCCCAACTCCTTCATCATCTCATCGGCGATCTCTTCGGTGGCCTGGGCCCAGATGTCGATCACCTTATTATACCTCTCCCCATCTGTGATCAACCCATCCACGTATTGGTGTCTCACCTTTTCCACTTCCTCATTGGCCTGCTCCAGGAGTTCGGTCTTGCGAGAGGGGATGTGGATATCCTTGATGCCTATGGAGAGGCCGGAGATAGTGGCGTATGTAAAACCCAGATCCTTCAATTTATCCGCCAGGATGACCGTCTTCTTATTCCCCGCCACCCGATAGCTATAGTCGACGAGGTTGGCCACCGCCTTTTTGTTCATCACCCTGTTGATCAATGCAAAGGGGACCTCTTCAGGGACGACCTCTCTGAGGAGGATCCTGCCCACGGTGGTCTCCACCAACTGGCCATCCATCCTCACCTTGATGAGGGCGTGTAGATCCACCTCACGGGCATCGTGGGCGATCCTCACCTCATCAGGGTTGGCAAAGACCTTCCCCGTCCCCTTGGCATATTCCTTTTCCCTCGTCATATAATAGAGGCCTAAGACGATATCCTGGGTGGGGACGATGATCGGTTTCCCATGGGCAGGGGAGAGGATGTTATTAGTGGACATCATCAGTACCCTGGCCTCGGTCTGGGCCTCCACGGAGAGTGGGACATGTACGGCCATTTGATCACCGTCAAAGTCGGCGTTGAAGGCAAGGCACACGAGGGGGTGAAGCTGTATGGCCTTTCCTTCTATCAGGAGTGGTTCAAAGGCCTGGATGCCCAGCCGGTGCAGGGTAGGGGCCCTGTTCAGGAGGATGGGGTGCTCCCGGATCACCTCCTCCAGGATATCCCATACCTCAGGCCTCTCCTTCTCCACCATTTTCTTGGCGCTCTTGACAGTGGTCACATATCCCTTCTCCTCCAACTTGTTGTAGATGAAGGGTTTGAAGAGCTCTAAGGCCATCTTCTTGGGAAGACCACATTGATGCAAACGCAGATCTGGTCCGATGACGATGACCGATCTCCCCGAATAATCCACCCTCTTGCCCAAGAGGTTTTGGCGGAATCTCCCCTGTTTACCCCTGAGCATATCGCTCAGAGACCTCAGGGGTTTTTTGTTGGCGCCGGTGATCACCCTGCCCCTCTTGCCATTGTCGAAGAGGGCGTCCACTGCTTCCTGTAACATCCTCTTCTCATTGCGGATGATGATGCCCGGGGCGTTTAACTCTAAGAGCCTCTTCAGACGATTGTTTCTGTTGATCACCCTCCTATACAGGTCGTTGAGGTCAGAGGTGGCGAACCTCCCGCCATCCAGGGGGACCAGGGGTCTCAGATCAGGGGGGGTGACAGGGATGACGTCTAAGATCGTCCACTCTGGCTTATTCCCGGAGTCTCGAAAGGCCTCGATGATCTTCAGGCGTTTGGCCAATTTTTTGCGCTTGGCTTCAGACTGAGTCTCCTTCATCTCAAAACGGAGGCGCTCAGCCAGCTCCTCCACGTTTACCTTTTGGAGAAGTCGTTTGATGGCCTCGGCTCCTACCTCCGCCTCTATAGCATCTTCCCCATATTTCTCCCTGATCTCCTTATATTTTTCTTCGCTGATCAAATCGCCTTCCTTAAATGGGGTATCCTTGGGATCGATGATCACATAGGACTCGAAGTAGAGGACCCGCTCCAGCTCCTTCAAGGTCATATCTAGGATCATTCCGATCTTGCTCGGGATGCTCTTCAAGAACCATATATGTGCCACTGGTGCCGCCAACTCTATATGTCCCATCCTCTCCCTGCGTACCTTGGACTGGATCACCTCCACCCCACACTTCTCACAGACAATGCCCCTATGTTTCATCCGCTTGTATTTGCCGCAGTTACACTCATAGTCCTTCACAGGCCCGAATATCCTGGCGCAAAACAGGCCATCCCTCTCCGGCTTAAAAGTCCGGTAGTTAATGGTCTCCGGTTTCTTTACCTCCCCGTGGGACCAACTCCTGATTTGCTCAGGGGAGGCCAAAGAGATCCTTATAGCGTTAAAGCTCGATGGATCTTTGGGTTTTTCAAAGAATGAGTGTAAATACTCTTCCAAGGTAAGACCTCCTTTACATTAGGTTTCCTCTTACCGTGAAGATACTTCACGGTAAATTTTGAGGTCGAAAAACTGTCTCAGACCTTTAGGTTTTCCTATTCCTCTTCAGGAGGCTCCGCCCCCTGAAACCCCCGGTAAGGAAATTCCTTTTGGGGGTCTGGGGGCCTTTGGCCCCCAGATAGAGAGCAAACCCCTCATGAGGGTTCGCTCTCTTTTTCTTCCTCCAAGAGCTCCACATTGAGGCAAAGTCCCTGGAGCTCCTTGATGAGGACATTGAAGGATTCCGGGATCCCGGGCTCCAGGACATTCTTTCCCTTCACAATGGCCTCGTAAGCCCTGGTTCTGCCAGCCTGATCGTCCGATTTCACCGTCAAAAATTCCTGCAAGGTATACGCGGCACCATAGGCCTCCAAGGCCCAGACCTCCATCTCCCCCAACCTCTGCCCGCCGAATTGGGCCTTCCCCCCCAATGGTTGTTGCGTCACCAGAGAATAGGGCCCGATAGAACGGGCATGGATCTTTTCATCCACTAGGTGATGGAGCTTGAGCATGTACATATAACCTATCGTGGCCTTCTGGTCGAAGGGTTCCCCTGTGTGGCCGTCATAGAGGGTAGTTTGGCCCAGGACGGGAAGACCGGCCTTCTCCAGAGCATACCTGATCTCCTTCTCCGATGCCCCGTCAAAAACCGGGACGGACATATAGATCCCTTCGCTTAACCTCTGCGCAAACCTCGACAACTCCCCTTCGTCGGCTTCATCTATGGCCTTGTTTATCTCCTCCTTGTCGTAAATCTCCTTGAGAAAACTCCTAAACTCATCTATCCCCTTGCCATTTTTCAGGTACTCGTCGATCTTGCTTCCCAATCCCTTGGCCGCCCAACCGAGGTGGGTCTCTAAGATCTGGCCCAAGTTCATTCGGGAGGGAACCCCTAGAGGATTTAAGACCATGTCCACGGGTGTCCCATCCTCTAGATAGGGCATATCTTCTTCGGGTAAAATTCTCGAAACAATTCCCTTATTTCCATGACGCCCGGAGATTTTATCCCCCACCGAGAGCCTTCTCTTCATGGCGATATAGACCTTTACCACCTTGTTCGCCCCAGGGGGAAGCTCATCTCCCATCTCCAACTTCTTTAACTTTTCCTCCGCACTTTCCTTTATCTTCTCAATCTCTCTGATCCCACCTGTAACGAGGTGATCCACCTCCTCCTTGATTCGCTCATCGTGGATGGAGATCTCCCTCCACCTCTTCCACGGTATCGTTTGAAGGATCTCCTCGGTCAGTTTTATGCGATTCTCCACCAGTATCTTCCCCCGGAGCATGTCCTTTAAGGGCGCAGTGGTCCTCTTTCCCACCAGGAGTTCACGAATTCGCTTTCTGGTATAGGTCTCGATAATGGAGGCCTCCGCATCTCGATCGTTGACGATCTTTCTCGCCTCTTCTTCCTCGATCTCCTTGGCCCTTTTGTCCTTCTCTACCCCTTTCCTGGTGAAGACCTTTGCATCGATCACCACCCCTTCGATCCCATGGGGAACCCGCAGAGAGGTATCCTTGACGTCGCTCGCCTTCTCGCCGAAGATGGCCCGCAGCAGCTTCTCTTCAGGGGAAAGTTGGGTCTCCCCTTTTGGGGTGATCTTGCCCACTAAGATGTCCCCCGGCTTCACTTCGGCTCCAATGCAAACGATTCCACTCTCATCTAGATCCTTCAACATCTCCTCCCCCACATTGGGGATATCCCGGGTGATCTCTTCCCCGCCAAGCTTGGTATCCCGCGCCACACACTCCAACTCCTCGATATGGATGGAAGTATATATATCTTCCTTCAAGATCTTCTCGTTGATGAGGATGGAATCTTCAAAGTTGTAACCACCCCAGGGCATAAAGGCGACTAAGACATTGCGCCCCAAGGCCAGCTCCCCCATGTTGGTGGAAGGGCCATCAGCGATGACCTCCCCCTTTTCTATCCGCTCCCCTTTGGCCACAGTCGGCTTCTGATTGATGCAGGTCCCCTGGTTAGAGCGTTGATATTTGGTGAGAGTGTAGATATCCACCCCCACCCCATCCCCATTCTCCTCTGCCTTGACCACTATCCGGGAGGCATCCACGCTTTCCACCACTCCTCCTCTCTTGGCCACCACCGTGACCCCCGAATCCCTGGCCACGATCTTCTCCATTCCGGTGCCGATCAAAGGGGCCTCTGTGCGCAGCAGGGAGACCGCCTGTCTTTGCATATTGGATCCCATCAGGGCCCGGTTGGCGTCGTCGTTCTCCAGGAAGGGTATGAGGGAACTGGCCACGCTCACCAGTTGCCTGGGGGAGACATCCATGTAGTCCACCTCCTCCGGTCTTACCATGACGAACTCCCCGACCTTCCTGGCAGAGACCAAATTGTTGGTGAACCTCCCCTTCTCATCGATGGGGGTGTTGGCCTGGGCAATGGTGTATTTCTCCTCATCCAAGGCGAAGAGGTATTCGATCTGGTCGGTGACCTGTCCACCTTCCACCTTGCGATAGGGGGTCTCGATGAAGCCATACTCGTTGACCCGGGCGTAAGTGCTCAAGGAGACGATCAGCCCGATATTGGGACCTTCAGGGGTCTCAATGGGGCAAATCCTCCCATAGTGGGAGGGATGAACATCCCGGACCTCAAAACCGGCCCTCTCCTTGGTGAGTCCTCCGGGACCCAAAGCGCTCAACCTCCTCTTATGGGTGATCTCAGAGAGGGGATTTGTCTGATCCATGAACTGAGAGAGTTGACTGCTCCCGAAGAACTCCCTCACCACTGCCGTCAAGGGTTTAGAATTGATGAGGTCGTGGGGCATTAAGGTCTCCACTTCCTGCAGGCTCATCCTCTCCTTGATGGCCCTCTCCACCCTGACCAAACCGATGCGGAATTGATTCTCCAAGAGTTCCCCCACGGTCCTCACCCGGCGGTTTCCCAGATGGTCGATGTCATCTACGTTTCCCTTTCCCTCCTTGAGGCCGATGAGGTACTTCACCACCTCCAAGATGTCCTCGCGCCTGAGGGTAGTCACCCCCAGGGGGACATCCAGGCCCAGCTTATGATTTATCTTCATCCGTCCCACCTTGGAGAGGTCATATCTCTCTGGATTGAAGAAGAGGTTGATAAATAGGGTCCTGGCGGTCTCCAAAGTAGGAGGATCCCCCGGCCGTAGGCGCCGGTAGATCTCAATGAGGGCCTTTTTCTGCTCTTTTTGGGCGATGATGGCAGGATCGTCAGGAGCTAACTTTCCCTTTTCATCCTCAGAAAGGACAATCTTGTCCGCTAAAAGTGTCTCCCTCAAGGAGGGGCTACTCTTGACCTCCTCGATGAGGAGGAGATCAAATTCCTTTATCCCTCGCTCCCTGATCTCCTTGATCTTCTCCTCGGTCAGCTCTTGGTTGATCTCCACGACAATCTCCCCGGTGGCAGGGTCCACTATGTCGCTGGCGGTCACCCTTCCCACCAAGGTGCCCAGTTCGACGGAGAACTCAAAGATGTCCGCGGCCTTTAGCTTTTTTATTACCCCTTCAGTGATCTTTCTGTTCTTTTTGACAATGGGATCTTTGGTCTTGGGGTCGATGATATCTGTTGGGGCCCTCTGTCCCACCAAGAGATCACGCTCCACCCTCTTGCGAAACCCTTGGGGGTCTGTGGTGATCTTCTCCTTCTTATAGAAGATGTTCAGGAGATCGTGAGTGGAATATCCAAGGGCCTTAAGAAAGACCGTAACGGGGATCTTTCTCCTCCTATCGATCCGCACATAGAGAATATCCTTCTGGTCAAACTCCAGATCAATCCAAGACCCCCGATAGGGGATGATCCGTGCAAAATATAGGGGCCTCCCTATATGGGTTTTGGGTAGCTCCTGATCAAAGAAGACACCAGGGGAGCGATGAAGTTGACTTACGACAACCCTCTCTGTACCATTGATGATGAAGGTCCCGTTATCGGTCATTAATGGAACCTCGCCAAAGTATACCTCCTGTTCCTTTATGGCCTTTATCTGTCCGGTCTTCACCCCTTCTTGGACATCATAGATGATGAGCTGGATGGTTACCCCCAGAGGAGCAGCATAGGTGATCCCCTTCAACAGACATTCCTTTACATCGTACTTGGGTCTCCCCAAGCGATATTTCACAAAACGCAACTCCGCCGTTTCATAGAAGTCCTTGATGGGAAAGACCTGTTTGAACACCCCCTGCAGGCCGATGTCCCTGCGCTCTTCTGGGGGGACATCCTTCTGGAGGAACTTCTCATAAGAGCTCAGCTGGATCTCAATGAGATTGGGGGTCTCCATGACCTCCTTTATTTTGCCGTAGTCCCTCCTAAGCCTCCGACTATCGATAATGGAACGCGCCATGGAATAGCCCTCTTCTTATTAAATGAAAACTAGGTGGAAGAGGGGACTTCTTCCCTTACCCTTTGAGTCTCCCTAGGTCGATAATGTGAGAAGTTCCCTCTTAATGGTATCAAATCCTTTGTCTCTTCTATTTGATTTCCGCCGTCCCCCCAACTTCTTCCAATTTCTGCTTGACCTTCTCGGCCTCCTCTTTGGATACCTTCTCCTTTACCGCTTGGGGGACCCCCTCGACCAGGTCTTTGGCCTCCTTCAGACCGAGGTTGGTCACCTCCCGCACCGCTTTGATTACCTGTATCTTCTTGTCGCCAAAAGAGGTCAGGATAACGTCAAATTCCGTCTTTTCCTCTTCGGCTGGGGCTGCAGCTACGCCTGTCCCTGCCCCGGGCGCGACACCCATGGCCATCGGGGCTGCTGCCGTCACTCCAAAACGCTCCTCCAACTCCTTGACCAATTCCGCTAACTCCAGCACCGTCATCTCCTCAATGTACTTGATCACATCCTCTTTAGTAATCTTTGCCTTTGCCATCTCCTTATTACCTCCTTAAGCCTTCTTTGGGGGAACCCCTGGTTTGTTTTTTTATCCCTTTTTATTCACTCCCTTAACCCTTTTAAGATCCATACCAAGCTCCGCATCGGGTTGTTGAGGCCTTGAACAAGGCGAGTGGGAACGACCTTTAGCAGCGCCAAGAGATTGGCCAGCAAGACCTCTCTGCTTGGGAGTGAAGCCAGGGCCTTGATATCCTCCGGGCCCAGTACCCTCCCCTCCACCACCCCCGCCTTTACCTCCAGAGCAGGTTGCTCCTTGCTGAACTCCGTCAAGATCTTCACTGGTGCCACAGGATCTTCATAGGCAAGGGCGATGGCAATGGGACCGGTAAAGTGTTCCGCGAGGAGCTCAATGTCGGTCTTTTGACAGGCGCGCCGCAAAAGGGTATTCTTGACCACCCTGTATTCCACCGTACTCTTTATCAACTTCCGCCGAAGTTGGGTTATCTGCTCTACGTTCAGGCCGGTGAAGTCCGTCAAGATAGCGGCCTTGACCCCCTTAAACTTTCCGTGTAGATCTGCTACCAACGCTTCTTTCTCTCTCCTGTGCAACCTAACTCCCTCCTTTTATCCCGGGAACAACTATGCCCTCATCAGATTCCTTACCGAGAGGGGGTTGACCTTGATCCCTGAACTCATTGTAGTGGAGAGAGCGAGCCCTCTCAAATAGGCCCCCTTACTGGAGGCGGGTTTTGCCTTTGTCACAGAGTCCAAAAGGACAAGGATGTTCTCCATCAGTTTCTCACGACCGAAGGAGACCTTTCCCACGGAGACGTGGAGGTTCCCTGCCTTATCCACCTTGAACTCCACCTTTCCGGACTTGATATCCCTCACTGCCTTGCCCACCTCAAAGGTCACCGTACCCACCTTTGGATTGGGCATTAATCCCCTTGGCCCCAAGATTTTGCCCAACTTGCTGACCAACTTCATTATATCAGGGGTGGCGATGGCCTTATCAAACTCCAGCCACCCTTTGGATATCTTCTCCACCAGTTCCTCTCCCCCCACATAATCGGCCCCAGCCTCCCTGGCCTCTTTCTCCTTCTCTCCTTGGGCAAAGACCAAGATGTTTACCTCTTTTCCCGTTCCATTGGGCAGAACCACTGTCCCCCTGACCATTTGGTCGGGCTTTTTGGGATCTACCCCCAGTTTAATGGCTACATCTACACTTTCATCAAAGCGGGCATAGGAGGTTTCAGACAAGAGATCTAGGGCCTCCTCTAGATTATACCTCTTGGTCCTATCGACCTTCTTTTTGGCTTCAATATATTTTTTGCCTCTTTTACCCATAGTACCTTCCTTTATTCTATCTCTATTCCCATACTCTTGGCCGTCCCCTCGATCATCTTGGTGGCCACCTCCAAATCATTGGCGTTGAGATCAGGCATCTTGATCTGGGCTATCTCCCTGATTTGCTCTCTGGCGACCTTTCCCACCTTGCTCCTATTGGGCTCCCCAGATCCTTTGACAATCTTAGCAGCTTGCTTTATGAGGACCGAAGTGGGAGGGGTCTTGGTGATAAAGGTGTAAGTCCTATCAGCGTAGACCGTGATGACCACAGGGATAATGGTCCCCTCCTGCCCCTTGGTTTTTTCGTTAAAGGCCTTACAAAATTCCATGATGTTGAGGCCATACTGCCCCAGGGCAGGGCCCACCGGAGGGGAGGGAGTGGCCTGTCCAGCCGGTATCTGTAGCTTTATAGATCCTATTACCTCCTTTTTCTTCGCCATAACGCCTCCACTTATCTTATCAATTGCGTTCTATCTGAATGAAGTCCAATTCGATAGGGGTTGCCCTACCGAAGATGCTGATCAGGACCTTCGCCTTCCTCTTATCGGGTCTTACCTCCTCGACTGTTCCCACAAAATTGGCAAAAGGACCATCGATCACCCGCACGCTCTCCCCCTCGCTGAAGGTGACCTTCGGTTTGGGCGTGTAGGCACCCTCTGTGATCTGGGTGATAAGTTCCTCCGTTTCCTTATCGGAAAGAGGGGTGGGATGAGTTCGGCTGCCCGCAAACCCCGTTACCTTATGGGTATCTTTCACCACATGCCAGGTCTCGTCGTTTAGCTCCATCTTTACCAGGATATAGCCGGGGAATATCTTGCGGGAGGAGGTCTTCTTTTTCCCCTTGACCAGCTCTATGACCGTCTCCGTGGGGACCAAAATCTCAGAGAAATATTTCCCCTGCGCATCCTTTTCCCCTTGCCTCTGCTTTTCTTCTTGGAACTTCCTGATCCTTTCCTCCAAAGAGGCCTTCACCTTGTTTTCATATCCGGAATAGGTATGGACGATATACCATTTTTGCGCCATAGCGAGACTTTTTCCTCTACAACACCCTATTTTGAGATCAATCCTTTAGGATCATCTTGATCAACTTGGAAAGACCTAAGTCTACGATCCCTAAAAAGAAGGCCGTGATAAAAACGATGATCAGCACCACTACTGTCCCCGCCATCATTTCCTTGCGTGAGGGCCAAGTAACCCGCTTGAGCTCAAACTTGACCTCCTTTAAGAATTGAATGATCTTCTTTGTATCAACGGCCATGGGACATTCTACCCTCAACTCCTGACTCAGGAATAGAAAGGAACTCGGAGAGGATGGAAAGTGAGTAGTGGCAGGCCAGGAGGGATTCGAACCCCCAACCCCCGGATTTGGAGTCCGGTGCTCTAGCCGTTCGAGCTACTGGCCTAAAGTTATTTCGGTTAGAAGGCAGAGAGACCTTTCCTTGTAACGTCCCTGAGTCTATCTTATTTCTCTATGAAGGGTATGCCTTTGGCAAAAACGGCAATATTTCCTGAACCCTAACTTATCCGGTTTAGTCTTTTTGTTTTTCGTAGTGGTGTAATTCCTCCTCTTACACTCTGTACAGGCAAGGGTGACAATTATCCTCATTTCACTTCACCCTTACTCCATGATCTCGGTGACCACGCCTGCCCCTACTGTGCGGCCACCCTCCCGGATGGCAAACCGCAACTCCCTCTCCAGGGCAATAGGTGTGATCAACTCCACCTGCAG
>JAFDHG010000028.1 GCA_019308925.1 Deltaproteobacteria bacterium | reverse complement strand
ATGATTACTCTTAGTGGGGCTGTGATCCTAACAGTACTCATATCTCTTTCTCCAAAAAAGATATGAACGATCCTCTGATGATTGATTTCACAAGCAACTATTAAATTATAGTATTCTGGAGACTTGTTAGCCCATTTATATTGAGTTGGGAGAATATATGCCCCCACGACCTTTATTTGATAAACATTCCGATTTGTCTGAAGTTGAAAATAAACATTATCCACAATATCAACGTGTTGGCTTTGAGCTGAATTTATTAATGAGAGGTGTATCCTGTTATTACGAATATCCAATTGAAAATTTTGAATAGTTATCACTTTCGTCCTCCATTAGGCACCGAATTTTGGGGTCGCGTCTTTTCAGGCTGTTGCCCAAACCCAATTTTGATAATAAACGCGATATCTCTTGATTTGGTATTACAATAAAATCAACAACTTAACTTATCTCTTTGATAACAATTTTTTCTTAAATACTGTAAAAACGCCTTTGGACAAAAGCCTCTTTATCTTTGACGTTTTCCCATCCACCGTAACCGCCACTAAGAGCTGCGTGAAATTGAGCTGGTAGTCGTATAGATTCCTTATCAGCTCCTGATGAAAGTCGGAAAGCAATTTCAACCTTTTATCCTCAGTTCTTCGGTCTCTTTCAGCCATTTCCCTCACATACCCTATACATTTTTTACCTTCATACTCTCAATATAAGCAAAATTCATTCCAACCCTTAAACTTTTAAGCCTTATCCCAGTCCTAATCATTTATATCAGCCTGTCCGGGAATGTCTTTGACTAAGCAGCTTCATTCCCCGGATGTTCATACTATCTTAACATATTCCTCCACTACCTCTTGAGGATTCCCCTCTATTCTTATCTCCCCTCTATCCAACCATATAGCTCTATCACATAGATCTACTACTGACTTCAAATTATGGGATACATAGACAATGGTAACCCCATTGCGCTTCAGCTGTTTGATTTTATCATAACACCCCTCCCGAAATTCAGCGTCCCCTACAGCCAATACTTCATCTATCAGAAGAATATCGGCGTCCACATTTATAGCCACGGAAAAACCCAGGCGGGCGTGCATACCTGAGGAATAGGTACGGATAGGAGAGTGGATGAACTTCCCAAGGCCGGAGAACTCGATGATCTCATCGAGCTTCTCCTCCATCTCTTTCCTGCTCATCCCATAGATAGCCCCGTTCAAATATATGTTCTCCAGACCAGTCAGTTCTGGATGTAAACCCGCTTCCAATTCTACTAGTGGAGAGATCCTCCCTCTGACCTTTATCTCCCCTCGATTTGGAGCTAAAACCCCGCTGATCAGCTTAAAGATGGTACTCTTTCCTGCCCCGTTTCTGCCGATGATCCCCAAGGACTCCCCCCTTTGCACTGAAAAAGAAACACCTCTGAGGGCCCAAAACTCATCATATTTGTCTCCCCCGCGAAAGAGGTTTATAAAGGCCTCCTTGAGCATGCCGGATCTTTCACGATAGAGCCGGAACATCTTACAGACGTCAATGACATCAATCGCCTTCTCCATACCTATAGGACCTCCGCGAAGCGGAATTCCAGCCGACGAAAGATATGAACCCCCACCAAAAAGCAAAAGATACTTATAAAAAAGGAGATCAGCAAGTAAGTGAAGTCTGGTGGTATCCCTCGGAAGAGAACATTTCGATAAGAGTATACGATAGTCGCCATAGGATTTAAGAGATAAAAGGGAAGAAACTTCTGGGGGATCATAGAGACGGGGTAGAAGATGGGTGTGATATAAAACCAGCCAAAGAGGATGAACTGCAATATAAACCCCACATCATGGTAGAAGGTATTCAAAGAGGAGAAAAAGAGGGAAAGCCCTAAGATAAAGATCAATTGGACAGCCAAGATCAAGGGGAGATATGCGAGGGAATACGAGAGCCTTATCTTAAAGGCCAAAAGGAAGATAAAGAAAAGCCCCAAGGAGAGGAGAAAATTCACCAAGCGGGATATGATCACCGCCAAGGGGATGATCTCCCGGGGGAAATAGATCTTCTTGATCAAATTGGCGTTTTCGGCGATGGAGGTGGTGGAATAAGAGAGGGCAGTGCTAAAAAAGCTCCAGGGCAAGATCCCGCATAGTACGAAGACGGGGTAGTTCTCGATGCGGATCCGTAAAAGGAGGGAAAAGACCACCGTAAAGAGGATCATCAAGACCAACGGTTCTAAGAGGGCCCAGAAGACCCCCAAAATGGACCTTTTGTACCTTACCTTCAAGTCGCGGATGACTAGGTTTCTGATGAGTTCCTTATGTTCTAGGAGTCTTCTGACTTTATGTCGGCGATTCCTCACCAATTACATTCTCACTCTCATAAATTTCTTTTCTCCTAACCCTCTGTCCCTACGATATTTGCAGTCGGGCTCATGAAGTCGCATCTTTAGTCTTTGACATTTTCTTTACCCGCAACAATCCCTACCAAAAATAAGATAAAATTGTATATCTTTCGGCTTCATCTAGACTTCTTTCAGCCATTTTTCTCTATTCTCCATAGAAGTATCCTTATCAAAAAGTAAGCAAAATTCGTTCCAACTTGCCTCCTCAATCCAAAATTTTATTCCATTAACCTCTTGAACTCCTCTGTTGTCAAATTGGCATCCCTAAGAATACTTTTCAAGACCTTTGAATGAATAATTCTTCCCGAATGGAATGGTACGGTAACTCTTCTCCCCTCCCTGTTTTTATATATTCTGTGACTACCACTCTGCCGAGAAAGTGAAAAGCCGATCTTTTCCAACACCTTAATTACTTCCTTGGCAGTAACCCTTGGAAGCTTGTCGCTCATACTGCTACTTCCAGGCTTGTAAGGCTCACAGAGTCAAGTTGAGGAACCTCCTCACCGTTTGCCTGCCTATCCTCCACATGAAGGCGGATTGCGTCTTTTATGTTTTCTAAAACCTCCTCATAAGTGTCTCCCTGCGTATAACATCCCTGAAGCTCAGGGCAAAACGCATAGTACCCCTCCGCATCTTTTTCAATGACCACAGAGAATTTGTAAATCTTCATTATCATACCTCCTCAATCTTTTTTACATACATAAAAGCTTTTTTAGATCGCATCTGTATTTTTGACATTTTTTCTTAGCCGGAATGATCGCCACGAACGATTGAGTGAAGTTGCGCAGGCACTCGTGAAGATTCCTCATGAGCTCCTGATGAAAGTCGGAGAGAAACCGCATCGTGAGCTGCTTCTTTGTTTGCTTGTCGATGGCCATTTTGTCTTATGCCTTATCCCATTCTTCGTCAGTTATCCCAGCTTGTCTGAGAATTTCTTTGACTAAGCTCACATGAATATCTCCCTTTCCATGTGGGTTCGGGATGCGGATTTTCTTCCTACCTTTGACCATGAATTGATGCCTTCCTCCTGAAAATGGCCCCTTATATCCAAGGGCTTTAAATTTCTTGATTAGTTCCTTTCGAGAAATATTAGCAGGCATAACTGATTATCAACCGGCAGCTACCTTTTCAATCTTAATCTCTATGCCCTCTAAAGCTGGGATAGGATCTCCATCCTTTAACTTCAGCAGTACCCATTCCTCCAAGACTTCCCAAAGCTCCCTTCTACATTCTTCAACCGTTTCAGCGTTAGCCCAAACGCCTTCGAAACCCGGGATTTCTGCAAACCATGTCCCATCGTCCAATTTTTTATATTCTGCTTTTCCTAATGCTTTTTGAAGATACTCGAATAGCATGTCCGCTTACACCTCCTCTTAATGTTACGCTCGTTCTTGAATAATTAGAGAGAAATTGGAGAAAAAATTCACCCTTTTAGCCTCAGTCTTTTGGTTTCTTTCTGCTATTCATCTCCATACTCCATCTAAAACTCCTTATCGTAAACAAAGCAAAATTCGTTCCAGCTTGCTTTGTCAATCCAAAATTTTATTCCATTACCGCCATGAGCATTGGGTGAAGTTTAGCTGGTAGTCGCGGAGGTTACTTACCAGACCTTGATGGTTATTAATTGTCCTTTTCACATTGTTGACCGTGTTGTTTTCATCTAAAATCGGCTAACCAAGTTCACCCTAACTTAAGGAATAATTGGGGGATCGCATCTTTAGTCTTTGACATTTCCTCTGCCCGCAATGGCCGCTGCCAAGTGCTGCGTGAGATTGCGCTTATACTCAAAAAGTCCCTTATCAGCTCCAGGCGGAAGTCGGAAAGGAATTTCAACCTTTTATCCTCAGCTTTTCGGTTTCTTTCAGCCATTTCCCTTCCACACCCTATTTAACCTTCATCCTATAAGCAAAATTTATTCCAACCATCAAATCTTCTAGGCTTTATCCCACTCGTTATCACTCATGAACTTACCTTTGTCCAACTATATAGCCCGGTCATATGGACCTACTACTGTGTCGGATTTCTTTTATCTAGCGCGTAAATCAGCCGACGCTTTTAGCCGGTCGACCGCATTTGCTTGTTAAGCCATTCCTTGTCTACCGTAAATGCCTGACCTTGGGGATCAAGACCGGAAAGATCTTGTCGTTTCAATTTATTCCTAATTTTTTCAAATAACCTTACGGTCTCCTCAGCATATAATCGCTCTCCGCAATGCAGGCATACTTCAGCATGAACTTGTAATACAACAGTATGATTTCCTCCATGCAAAATCTTTTCTACTACCTTATCTTTTAGCTCACCTCCACAAACCGGACATTTATCAAATGGCAACATTATTGTTATCTCCTTTTTCGAAAATTGATCCATTGATTTGGATCGGGACGATACACGGTTATCAAAACCGCCCATTTGTTGTTTTCATTAAACGCCCATACACTATGAACAGGATCACCGCCAAAAGTCTGACCATATATGAGGCAGCTTGGATACGGCTTGTCGCCAAGATAGCGTTCAATTATATCACCATGTAATACTGAGTAAAATATTTCATCAAAAGTCAATTCATCTGTTTCCGCCTCTTCGTCGGCATGATCAGTGATCCTAATGCGATTATTTTGAATCGCGTCAATGATGTCTTCAATATTCACAAGTTATATCCAACAAAAGATCCGTTTCCCATCAGCCCTTCTGCTAGTTTGAGGAAATGGACCAACAATCTTGAGCGAGCAATGTCCTGGCTGTCCTCGTCTGAGAGAAACTCCTCTAAAGACATCTTTCCCAAAAGCCTGAGTCTCTGGATCGACTTTTTTATATCCTCCGATGCCTCCCTAACCCTGTCTATGTTAATCTGACCTTCCATAAGCTTCCTTCGTATAATGATTCAAAATGGGTTGAATATCATTGTATTTTCTGGCCACTATCGCTACAAACTCAGAACAGAAGTCTTCATCCCTGCACAAAAGCAATTTGCCCTTTATGACGTGATAAAGAAAAGTGACGGGAGCTTCGTTGATTATCCTTACCTCAACAGGGAAGGCGTCCTTTAAAGCCCTACTCAGCTTATCCCCCAATTGGAACTCGTACAAGGGTGGCAACGAATTAGTATCTCTTATAAATACTCCCACATCAATATCTCTAAATAAATCTTCATCTAAAAAGGACCCGTACAAAAAAGCAGATACCACCCTTTTGTCTTTAGACAACTCATTTTTTAAAAACTCTATAATTCTCCCTTTCTCTTTGTTGGAAAGAGAGAAGGTCTTAACCTGTAGAACGGAATAATTGGGGGGCCGCATCTTTGTCTTTGACATTTTCTAGTCCGCCATGCCGGCGAGGACCGCCACCAAGAGCTGAGTGAAGTTGCGCTGATATTCGTGGAGATTTTTTATCAGCTCCAGGCGGAAGTCGGAGAGAAACCGCATCGTGAGCTGCTCTTTGCAATCTTTATCCATCTTCACCTAATTTTTAAGCAAAACCCATGCCACAATAATCTGCCTTATCCCAGAAGTTTTACAAACTCGCCTATACTCAGACTGGTTTGTCGAATGATAGAGCGCAAGGTGCCTCTGTCCAGTTCCTTATGGTCAGGTACAACAACTTGCGAAAATGGATTGTTTCGGCGCAAAATCATGTGACTTCCATGCTGTCTCTTCAGGAAGAAACCGGCTTTCTGTAAAACTTTTACGCATTCTCGGCCTGATATCTTGGGTAGCTTACTCATACAGCTACCACCAGCGTTTCAAAACGCTCTGAAGGAACAGGCAGCCCATCTTCTTCCAGGGCAGCAACATACCCTTCGATAGCCTCCTTGATATTTGCAATAGCTTCTTCTCTTGTCCTACCCTGACTGATACACCCAGGTAAACTCGGACATTCTGCTACCCAGTAACCGTCTTCACCAGGGTAAATGATTACTTGCCTCATAATCCAACCTCCCTTAGAAAGTTCTCAATAGTTAACCTTGCCTCAATTCGGGCCCCCTTATCCCTCGTTAACGTGCTCGAATCCCTTCGCTGATAAACACCTAAACGCCACCATGTCAACAATAACCGCCACCAGGAGTTGTATATAATACCGCTTATATTCATAAAGGTTCCTTATTAGCTCCTGGCGGAAGTTGGAGAAAAATCTTACCCGTTTAACCCCAATCCTCCGGTTTCTTTCTGCCATTCATCTCCATACTCCCTCTAAAACTCCTTATCGTAAACAGGGCAAAATTTGTTCTAAAAGTACCAAAACTCCTTCCACCTTTTTCGTTAATATAAATATCACTCTGAACCCTACTAACCTCTTGAAACGTTCTCACAAGTCCTCTTCGGTTATCTACCCACAAAACCAGTCAGGGACTATCGCTCAAACAAGGTAATCCCCCTCCTCATCGCCTCTTGGACTAGGGGATTATCCTGTTCTTTTTCTGTATAGGGGAAGACTTCAAGGGGGAAATTGAGGACAAACTTTTTGTGCCACTCATGAATCCTCTCCAGAAAGGGCTTATCGCTGTCTTCAAGTAGTATTAAGATATCTGCATCGCTTCCCGGCACTCCAGTCCTTTCAGCAAGGGAGCCGAACAGGACTATCTTGAGTACGTTCTCATCTTCCTTCCCCACCCTTTTTGCCGCTTTACGAATTTCTCGGAGCAGTCTTTCTTGATCAAGCCAGAATACCTTGACAGAATTCAAGGATTTTTCTGCTATAAACGATGGCATCTTCTGCGTCCCTCCTGGTGAAATATTCATACGGGCTCCCCGAGTCGAAGCCGTTGGGGTATCGTGTTGGGATATAATATTTATCCAGAATCCTAGCACAATTTAAGAAATCTTCATCAACGGCTGTCCTCTCCGAAAGAACCCTTAGGAGATCGAATACAGAGTGTCCCCAGGCAACCGCATTCAGCCTCTGAAATACTGCCTTGAGGGCTTTTTCTGCGGCTTGCTGCGCTATAAAACAAGCCCATTCAAAAGATTCTTTTTCCACTAGTCCTTCCGCAGCCTTTAAATCTCTTACGGCCTGATTTATCCAGTCTTTGCTTCTTTCCGGCACCTTTTCACCTCTTTTATTTTAAGTAATATATCATTAAAGCGGATGAAAATAAACTAAAAACTGCAAGGATACATGAGTTGACCGATCATAGGATTCTGGCCTTGTCTTTCATTATTTCATGGGATATAGTGAACTATATTGCTCAATAATTGAACTGGCAGAGATGAAAAGAGGTAGGGGTGACGGGTACAAAAAAGGGTGGGGGGGAGTTCCAGCCGCTGGCGGGTAGGCGGATCTTGATCACCAGGGCCCGAGGGCAGACCGAGGAACTCTCACGTCTGCTCGAAGATTACGGGGCCGAGGTGATTGCATTTCCTACCATAGTGATAGCCCCTCCAGAGGATTGGGGTCCCCTGGATAAGGTCATCGAGAGATTGAGTGCATACGACTGGGTCATCTTCACCAGTGTGAACGGGGTGAGGTCTTTTACCCAAAGGTTGAAGGAGAAGGGGGTGGATATAGCGGCCCTTGCGGTGAAGAAGATCTGCGCCATCGGCCCCCGAACCCAAAGGGAGTTGGAGGAGATGGGGCTAAATGTCACCTTTCTCCCCCCAGAGTATCGGGCAGAGGGGGTGGCCGATGGGTTGAGGGCCAAGGGGATCAAAGGGGAAAAGATCCTCTTGCCCAGGGCAAAGGGTGCTCGCAGAATCCTCCCCCAGGCCTTAAGGAAAGCAGGTGGGGTGGTAGATGAGGTGGAGGCCTATAGGGCGGTTAGGCCTACCGGGGACAGTGATTCCCTTGATGAAATTCTCCAGAAGGGTATAGATGTGGTGACCTTTACCAGTTCGTCTACTGCTCGAAACTTCATGGAGCTGTTGTCCGAAAGGAGGTCTATGAACGGGGTAAAGGTAGCCGTGATCGGACCTGTAACCGAAGAAACAGCCCGGAGCTATGGACTGGAGCCCGCCATCATCCCCTCGGAATATACCATCCCCGCCTTGGTTAAGGCCATTGTAGAACATTTTAAGAAGTTGCCACGTCGATGATAAAGGAGGCAAAGATGCGTTTTCCCTTCTATCGACCCCGCAGGCTCAGGGCCAATGAGGACTTCCGCCGTCTGATCAGGGAGACCACCGTGACAGTGAATGACCTGATCTATCCCCTCTTTGTCCGTCCTGGTAGGGGGGTAAGGAACCCCATCGGTTCCATGCCAGACTGTTACCAGCTTTCCATAGATGAATTGATCAAGGAGGCAAAAGAGGTCAAGGAATTGGGGATACCTGGGGTCATTCTATTCGGGATACCGGAGAAAAAGGATGAGGTTGCCTCGGAGGCCTATGACGCTGATGGTATCATCCAAAGGGCTATAAAGGCCCTAAAAGAGGCCGTCCCCGAGCTTCTGATCATCACCGATTGCTGCCTTTGCGAATATACCAGCCACGGGCATTGTGGCTTGGTGAAAGATGGGGTGATCTTGAACGATCCCACCTTGGAGCTTTTGGCCCGCCAGGCCCTCTCACATGTAAGGGCTGGAGCAGACATGATAGCCCCCTCTGATATGATGGACGGCAGGGTGAAGGCCATCCGAGAGCTCTTGGACCAGGAGGGCTATTCCCATATCCCCATCATGTCCTACAGCGCCAAATACGCCTCTGCATTCTATGGTCCCTTCCGGGAGGCAGCAGAGTCACCCCCGCAGTTTGGGGATCGCAGATCGTATCAGATGGATCCGGCCAACAGCGATGAGGCCATTCGAGAGGTGGCACTTGACCTAGAAGAAGGGGCGGACATCGTCATGATCAAGCCCGCCCTCGCTTATCTGGACATCATCTACCGGGTCAAGGTGGAGTTTGATATACCGGTAGCAGCCTACAATGTAAGCGGAGAATATGCCATGGTCAAGGGAGCAGATCAGCTTGGCTGGATAGATGGGGAGGGGGTAATGCGGGAGGTATTGCTCTCTATAAAGAGGGCAGGGGCGGATATCATCCTGACCTATTTCGCCAAGGAGATGGCGAAATTCCTGATGAAATAATGGATAATCATGTCTCTCTTGTGCTAAAAATATTCTCTAAATTGTCACCTGTTGTCTGTTGAAAGTGACAAAAATTGTCACTTTCAACATTTTTGGGTCATTCACCTTTACTCCCCCCGCAGAGAAGCCCTTTTGATTTTGCTTAGTTGTGCTACAATAAGGTGTTTATTGTTTGTAGGCACAAATTTTGATATTAAAAAGTCAAGGTGTGCAGGCGATGATGTCAGGGAATAGGGGTGTTTTAAGGGCAGATTTGAGGATGATCGCCTGGGAAGTGACCAGAAGTTGCAACCTCAGTTGTCTCCACTGCCGGGCAGCTGCTGAGAGGGGGCCGTACGAAGACGAGCTCACAACGGAGGAGTGTTTCCGGTTCAT
This sequence comes from Deltaproteobacteria bacterium, assembly GCA_019308925.1. NCBI lineage: Bacteria > Pseudomonadati > Myxococcota > Myxococcia > Deltaproteobacteria bacterium. Next base: position 17,275 of record JAFDHG010000028.1, on the reverse strand, counting down.
AGATGAGGTCGCCGCCTTTAGCAAACCGGTATTGATCCTCACTGGTGGGGAGCCGCTGTTGCGGGAGGACATCTTTGAGGTCGCCGCCTATAGTAGGCGTAAGGGGCTGCGGGCGGTAATGGCTGTTAACGGGACCCTCTTGGATGCCGAAAAGGCGACTGCGGCCAAACGAGCTGGCATCCAGAGGGTAAGCGTAAGCCTGGATGGCGCTTTGGCTGAGAGTCATGATCGATTTCGCGGGGTAGTCGGAGCCTTTGCAGGGGCCATGGAAGGGATAAGATACCTCAAGGAGGCGGGGTTGGATTTTCAGATCAACACAACTGTGACCAAAAGAAATCTGGCAGAGATAGAGGATATCCTCAAGTTGACCATACGGTTGGGGGCTGTGGCCCATCATATATTTCTCTTAGTCCCCACAGGGAGGGGGAAGGACTTGGCCGGAGAAGAGATCACCCCAGAGGACTATGAGCGGACCTTGGGGTGGTTCTACGAACAGGGGGACAAAGTGCCAATACAGTTTAAGGCCACCTGTGCCCCCCAGTATTATCGCATCGTCCATCAGCACGGGGGTGCCAAGGCCCGTAGAGGAGAAATGGAAGGACTGGATGCCTTTACCCGGGGGTGCTTGGGCGGGATTTCCTTCTGTTTTCTCTCTCACAGAGGTGATGCTCAGCCATGCGGTTATCTGGAGATCACCGGCGGAAACATCAGAGAAAAGCCCTTTAAGGAGATTTGGGAGGAGGCAGAGGTATTCAATAAATTAAGGAAATTAAACAACTTAAAGGGGAAATGCGGTAGGTGCGAATATCGGGTGGTGTGCGGTGGGTGCAGGGCCAGGGCCTTTGCCTTCACCGGTGACTACCTAGAAGAAGAGCCCTTTTGTCCCTACGAACCCCTGCTAGGTATTTCATAAACTTGGTTGAGGTGGGTAATGAGGAAGACAAGGTATGAAAGACAAAGATAAGACAAAAGATCAACTTATAAATGAATTGAAAAAAATGCGCCAACGTATTAATGAGCTGAAAGCATTAGAAACCGAGCGCAAGCAGGCAGAGGAGGCGCTGCGGGAAAGCGAGGAGAAACTCGTAGGAATTGTCAGTTCTGTAACGGATCACATGAGCATGATAGACGAGCAACACAATATTTTGTGGGCTAACGATGTCGCAAAGAGTTTGTTCGGGGCAAACATAGTTGGAAAGAAGTGTTATACCACTTACCACAGATGTGATAAAGTTTGCGAGCCGTGCATAGTGGAGAAATGCTTCAAAGACGGCAAAATTCATGAACATGAAACTAAAGTTATCACCGCCAATGGAAGAGAAATGGACTTCTGGTGTACGGCCAGCGTGGCTGCGCGGTACGAGGATGGCCGACCAAAGATAGTGGTAGAAGTTTCCCGCGACATCACCGAGCGCAAAAGTGCGAAGGAGTTATTGCAAAAGGAGAAGGAGACCTTTTTCTCCATGCTTCAGAAGGCCCCCTATGGTGTAGTCTTGATCGACAAGGATGGGGAATATCTCTATATCAATCCTGAATTCACCCGCATTACCGGCTATACCCTCCAGGACGTCCCCACCGAAAAGGATTGGTTTTATAAGGCCTATCCAGACCCGAAATACAGGAAGAAGGTCATCGGTACCTGGAAGCGGGATTTTGCCCAAATGGAGGTTGATAGAGTATTTAGTGTCGTTTGCAAAGATAGGGAGGTTAAGGAGATAGAGTTCAAACCAACCTTATTAGAAGACGGCAGGGTCATAGTTACGTTGTCCGATGTCACCGAACGCAAGCGGGCGGAGCAACAACTCGCCTATATGGCCACGCATGATCCCCTGACCGGCCTGCCCAACCGGATGCTGTTCAATGACCGTCTCACCCTGGCACTGGCTCACGCGCAACGCAAACAGCAAAAACTGGCAATGATGTTGCTCGATCTGGATCGATTCAAGGAAGTCAATGATACGTTGGGACACAGCGCAGGGGACAAGTTGCTGCAAGCTGTTGGCGATCGACTGGCAAGACTTCTGCGCAAAAGCGATACTGTTGCCCGCATGGGGGGCGACGAATTTTTGCTGTTATTACCGGAAATAGTTCGGATGGAATATGTGGCCAAGATTGCCCAAAAGATCCTAGAAGCCTTTCGAGAGCCCTTTGTGCTTGATGACCACAAACTCCATATCACCACAAGCATTGGGATTGCCATCTATCCCGAGGACGGTGAATATACTGATACCTTGATGAAGAATGCCGACATCGCCATGTACCGCGCCAAGCAAAAGGGCCGGGACAACTACCAACGCTACACTCCGGCTATGACCGACAAAAGCGTGGAGTAAATACTAGTAGTTGTCTGAAATTGCCGCCTAAAAACCAACGGTTCAGGTATACTCTTGAGGAATGTAGGATTTTGAGGTATTAGTAGTTTGTGGAAAATTGTTTGTTGTCCCAATTCGGTATTCTTATTTGGTAGGGATAAGCAGACCTCACTTAAAAAAGGTATTAAGGCTGTTGTACAGTCTTGAATCTTTTGTTAGCAGGTTAACATGCTTCCCCTGAAAAGATTATTTTTGATCGACGGCAGCTCTTATATCTACCGCGCCTTTTACGCCATCAGGGGGTTGTCCACCTCCAAAGGCATTCCCACCAATGCCATATTTGGCTTTACCTCTATGTTGTTGAAGGTGCTGAGGGATCATAAGCCCGATGGGGTGGCTGTGGTCTTTGATGCCAAAGGCCCCACCTTCCGCAATAAGCTCTACTCCGATTATAAGGCCAATAGACCTGACATGCCCGATGACCTCGCTCCCCAGATTCCTTACATCAAGAATATCGTGGAGGCCTTCCGGATACCCATCTTGGAAAAGGAGGGCTATGAGGCAGATGACCTGATCGGAACCATCGCAAAAGGGGCGGAGAGAGAGGGCTTAGAGGTGGTCATCATCAGCGGGGACAAGGATTTTCTTCAACTGGTGAGTGAAAAGATCACCACCCTTGACACCATGAAAGATGCCCACATGGGCCTTCAAGAGGTGAAGGAACGGTTTGGGGTTGAACCTGAGCGCCTACCAGACATCATGGGGCTGGCCGGGGATAGCATCGACAACATCCCCGGCATCCCGGGAATAGGCGAGAAGACAGCTGCGGATTTGATAAAGAGGTTTGGAGGCCTAGATCCGTTATTGCAAAAATCAAGAGATATGGATGAAAAGGAGATCAAGAAAAAGATCAAAGAGAGTTTGAGGACGTATGAGGACCAGGCGCTGCTGAGCAGGGAGCTGGCCACCATTGACATCTATGTCCCCATAGAGGTTCGCTGGAACGACTTCCTTCTTTCCCCACCGGATGAGGAGAGCCTGAGGGCCATCTTCAAGGAACTTGAATTCTATAAATTCCTCCAAGAGCTCTTACCGCAAAAGAGCATTTCTTATGAGGACTATCACCTCATAACGGATGAGGAGGGGCTGAAGGAGCTGCTGGCCTGTTTAAAGGAGGGAGAGACCTTTTCCGTGGACCTAGAGACCACCTCCCGCGACCCCATAAACGCCATGATTGTTGGGTTCTCCTTTTCTGCCAGACCCCATGAGGCCTATTATGTCCCTGTTGGTCATGATTATCCAGGGGCACCCCCACAGCTTACTCAACCACTGGTCTTGGAGAGATTAAGGCCCCTCCTTGAAGACACCCAGCAGGGGAAGTATGGTCAAAACATAAAATATGACTACCTTGTCCTCAGGCGCCATGGGGTGAGGCTAGCGGGGATCAAATGCGACACCATGATCGCCTCCTACCTCCTCAACCCTACCAAGCGTAGTCATAGTCTGGAGAGCATTGCCCAAGAGTATCTGGAGCACCAGATGATCACCTATAAGGAGGTGACGAAGAAGGGACAGGGGTTTCAGAAGGTAGCTCTCCAGCAGGCCAAGGAATATTCCTGTGAAGATGCCGATGTCACTTTCCTCTTGGCCGAGATGCTCCTAAAGAAATTGGAGGAGGAGGGTCTCAAAGAGCTCTTTTTTCAGATAGAGCTCCCTTTGGTGGAAGTCCTTGCCGAAATGGAGCTCTGGGGTGTTAGGATCAAGCCCGACCTCCTCCTGGAGCTCTCCAAGGAGTTGGAGGCGAGGCTCTGGGGGTTGAAGGAAAAGGTCTTCGATCTGGTGGGTGAGGAGTTCAATATTAACTCCACCCAGCAGTTGGGGAAGATTCTCTTTGAGAAGCTCCGTCTGCCAATAATCAAAAAGACCAAAACCGGTTATTCCACCGATGTAGAGGTCCTCCAGGAATTGGCCAAGGAGCATGAACTACCCAGGGCGGTCTTGGAATATCGCAGTCTGGCAAAACTGAGATCGACCTATGCCGATGCCCTACCCAAACTGATAGATCCCTCCACAGGGAGGGTGCATACATCTTATAATCAAACGGTAACAGCCACCGGAAGGCTTTCTAGCAGCGACCCCAACCTGCAAAATATCCCCATCCGCACAGAGGAAGGCCGAAGGATACGGGAGGCCTTTGTGCCTGAAGATAGGTGGTGGATGATCTCCGCAGACTATTCCCAGATCGAGCTGAGGATCCTCGCCCATCTGTCAAAAGATGCCACCCTCATCGAGGCCTTTCAAAGGGGAGAGGACATCCACGCCAGGACGGCTTCGGAGATGTTCAGCCTCCCCCCTGACGAGGTAACCCCTCAGATGCGCCGGGAGGCCAAGGTGATCAATTTTGGGATCGTCTACGGGATGAGCCCTCATGGTTTGGCCAAGGAGCTGGGCGTAGAGCCTAAAGTTGCTGCCGAGTACATCGAGGAATATTTCCGAAGGTATCATGGAGTAAAGGCCTATATAGAGGGGACCCTGCAGGAGGCTAGGGAAAAGGGATATGTGACTACCCTCTATCATCGGCGCAGATACCTCCCCGAGATCAACAGCTCTAATCGTTCTGCACGACAATTTGCAGAGAGGACAGCCATAAATACCCCTATCCAAGGGACTGCAGCGGATCTGATCAAGATGGCCATGATCAGGATCTACAAGTCCATAAAGGAGGGAGGGTTTAAGGCCAAGATGATCATTCAAGTCCATGACGAGTTGGTCTTGGAGGCCCCGGATGATGAGGTAGGAGAGGTAGAGAAGATGGTAAAGAAGGAGATGGAGGGGGTGATGGAGCTGGCCGTTCCTCTCAAGGTATCTGTGGCGAGGGGGAGGAACTGGGGTGAGATACACTAAGTAAACTATCCCGCCACAGGCGGGACAGTTTGGGGGGTCAAGGATGCAAGGATTCAAGGGTTCGAGTGAAAAGCATTCAAACATGTTTGCAGTATCCCTGACCCCTTTCCCGCGAAACGCGGGATTGAACCCTTTTGGGACAAAGATCGAACCAAAATCTTCGCCTAAAGACGAGGGTTTTCTCCCTGAATGGGACAATAAACCCAAACGTGAGGGTTTACCCCTTGTCAATAGGGGCCTTTTGCGCTAAATATAGAGATAATGAAGGGGCGCCACACATATCTGCAGGCGGGAGATTCTGTCTATCATAGGAGATATTCCCAGTGGGGTATAGGGGAGGTGGTGGAGGAGTGGAATCCCAATCTTCCCGGGGGGTTATGTTTTGTAAAAGTGGAATTCCAAGATGGAAGGTTAAGGATATTCGACAACGATTTCAAGAGCTTATCTTGTTGTTATTATACCGGCTTGATCAGGATAGATAGAAGGGGCGATTAGCTCAGTTGGATAGAGCGTTGGCCTCCGGAGCCAGAGGCCGGGGGTTCGAATCCCCCATCGCCCGCCATATTAATCCTTTTCTTCTTGGTAATTACATTCCCTCTCTTTACAGACTATTTTAGTACCTTCTTTTGACCTCCTCTCCACCAGAAAGGGGGCGCCGCATCGGGGACATGGGCGAGGGATCGGCCTCTCCCAAAGGGCAAAACGACATTGAGGGTAATTGCTGCAACTGTAAAAGATCTTCCCTTTCTTCGTCCTCCTCTGGACCAACTCCCCTCCACATCCCTGTTGTGGACATCTTACCCCTGTGCTAAGGGGTTTGGTACCTTTACAATCAGGATATTTGGAACATGCCAGGAATCTCCCATACTTGCCCTCTTTGATCAGCATCGGGCTGCCGCACAACGGGCATCTTTCATCTGCGCTCTGGGCCTCTTTGACCATGATCTTTCCCTCTCCATCCCTGGTGAACATCTTGGCGTTTTTACATTCCGGGTAGGCAGAACAGGATAGGAATTCGCCATATTTCCCCCACCTGATCTCCATCTTGCTGCCGCACTGGTCGCAGATGATCTCCGTCGGTGTCCTCTCACGCTTGACGTCCCTCATTCTCTCTCCGGCCCTCCTGAGGTTTTCCTCAAAGGAGGTATAAAACTCCTCTAGGACCTTTATCCAGGTGACCTTCTGCTCCTCGATCTTGTCCAAATTCTCCTCCAACTGTGCAGTGAAACCAACATCCATAATGGTGGGGAAGTTCTCGCTGAGGAGATCCGTCACCAAAGATCCCAGCTCAGTGGGATGGAATTTACGCTCGATGAGCTTTACATACCTCTTCTCCTGAACGGTGGAAAGGATAGTGGCATAAGTAGAAGGCCTCCCTATCCCCTTCTCCTCCAGCTCCCTGACCAAGGTACTCTCGGTGAAGCGGGGGGGTGGTTGGGTGAAGTGCTGCTTAGGGGTGAGAGCGAGGAGTTCCAATTCCTGCCCGGAATTTAGAGGTGGCAAAATCCCCCCTTCTTCCTCGCCTTCCTGGTAATCCTTACCCTCTACATATACGGCCCTGAATCCGGAAAACTTCATCACGCTTCCCGTCGCCAAAAAGAGGTGGTCATCGGCCCTGATCTTGATGGTCGTTTGGTCAAAGAGGGCGGGATGCATCTGACAGGCGATGAATCTCTCCCAAATCAACTTATATAAGGACCACTGGCCAGGGGTCAGATACCCCTTTACCTTTTCTGGGGGCAAGTCCAGGGAGGTCGGACGGACGGCCTCATGGGCCTCCTGGGCCCCAGGGCGACTTTTGTAGTGATTAGGCTTGGCAGGCAGATAATCTTCACCGAACCTCTGTCGGATCAACTCCCTGACCCCCCTAACAGCGTCTTGGGATAGACGGACGGAATCGGTACGCATATAGGTGATAAGCCCCACCCTTCCCCACTCCCCGAGATCGACCCCCTCATAGAGCTGTTGAGCAATGAGCATGGTCCTTTTGGCCGAGAAGCGCAGTTTTCGGGAGGCCTCTTGCTGCAGGGTGCTGGTGATGAAGGGGGGAGATGGATAGCGCTTCTTCTCCTTCTTCACCACATCCTCGACCACAAACCTCTTCCCCCCCAGACCATCTATGATCCCATTGGCCTCTTTTTCGTTGCTGATCTTTACCTTTTCCCCCTTAAGTTGCGTCAGCTTGGCCTCAAAGGGAGGGGGGGTTTGCGGGTGTTGGAGTAGCGCCGTGATGGTCCAGTATTCTTGGGGGACGAAGTCCCTGACCTCCCTCTCTCGGTCACATATAAGCCTTAGGGCCACTGATTGGACGCGACCGGCGCTCAACCCCCTTTTCACCTTTTGCCACAAGAGGGGGCTGATCTTATACCCAACTAATCTATCTAAGATCCTGCGGGCCTGCTGGGCTTGATAGAGACTCTCCTGGAGCTCTCGGGGGTTTTTGATGGCCTTGATGACGGCCTGTGGGGTGATCTCATGGATGAGGGCCCGATATATCCTCTTTCCCCCATTTCCTAACTCCTCGGCGATATGCCAGGCGATGGCCTCCCCCTCCCGGTCGGGGTCAGGGGCGAGGTATATCTCCTTGATATCCCGGCTAGCCCTTTTCAGCTCCTCAATGATCTTCTTCTTTCCTTTGATCACCACATATTGGGGCCTAAATCTATTCTCTATATCCACCCCCAGCTTGTTCTCTGGGAGGTCCTTGATGTGTCCTATTGAGGCCTTCACCACAAAGTCCTTCCCCAAAAATTTGTTGATGGTCCTCGCCTTGGCAGGTGACTCTACGATGACCAGAGACTTCCCCATGAATCCCTCCTTCAGTTGCGCACAAACATCTTTCCCCCCAACTGACTGATCAATCCCTTAAGCTCCAATTCCAATAGGATGGTGGATACCCGTTGGACCTCCATCTGGCCCTGCCTGCTGATCTCATCGATGTGCAAAGGGGTATGGGAGAGAAGTTGCAGTATAACTTGTTCCTCATCATTGAGGACAGGGAGCTCTTCATGCCGGGCCTTGCCCCTGTATTGGGGGAAGATCTCCGTCAATATGTCACCTGCCCCCTCCACCAATTTCGCCCCCTGTTTGATCAACCTATTTGTCCCCTGGCTTGTGGTCATCCCCACGTTCCCAGGAACGGCAAAGACCTCTCGACCCTGTTCCAAGGCGTGGGAGGCAGTGATAAGGGAGCCACTATCCGCCGTGGCCTCCACAATCACTACCCCCAAGGAGAGACCACTGATGATCCTGTTCCTCTTGGGGAAGTTTTTCCCCTCGGGAGGAGTGGAGAGGGGGAACTCAGAGATGACTGCGCCATGGTCGATGATGTCAAAAAATAGCCTCTTATTCTCCGGGGGGTAGATGATATCGACCCCGCAGCCGAGCACCGCAATGGTCCTCCCTCCGGCCTCCAAGGCCCCGAGGTGGGCAAACGTATCTATCCCCCTGGCCATCCCGCTCACCACCGTCACCCCCGCAGAGGATAGCTCCTTACTGATCCTCTTGGTTACCGCCCGCCCGTATGGGGAACCTCTGCGGGAGCCCACGATGGCAACCGCTAGGGAGTCCTCTTCCCCCAATTCCCCCCGCATATATAAGAGGGGAGGGAAATCGTAGATCTGGAGGAGGTCTCGCGGATAGCCCTGATCTCGGAAGGTGAGGATGGATACCCCCAACCCTTCCGCCTTCTTCAATTCCTCTGCGGCGACCTCCTCCACCGGAAAATCATTAATGGCCTTTATCGTCTTTTCCCCTATCCCCTCCACAGCACTTAGTTCTCGCACGGAGGCGGCAAAGACCCCCTGTGGATTTTGAAATTTGGCCACCAAATTTCGATATGCAATGGGTCCCACCCCAGGGACCATATTCAGGGCAAGCCAATAGAGCTTATCTTCCATCTAAAACCTCATGAGGGTCTATCTCATAGGGTTCCAGGGCCCCGGGGTTCTAGTTTAAAGACAAACCCCTTGAACCCTAGAATCCTCGAACCCTGTCTTATATGGAGTTTCAGAGGGCGAAGCCCCCTGGAGTGAGGCTGGCTTACAAGGATAATTACCTGAGGGCTAATAGTCAAGGGGCAATGACGAGGTAAGGAGTCTTCCACAAAGATCACATAGGGATATCAATCGGTGACGCCTATGACCTCGTCTCCCACATGGATGGGGAGTCGGCTCTTCGTAATGAGGGCGGTGGAGGTCTTCTTTTGCGTCGTGATGACGATTAACCTCCCGATGATATCGTCGGGAAGCTTGACCTTTTTCTTGGAGATAGGGTCTATTGCCCACTGCCCTCGACGAAACACTTGAAAGAGGTGCCCTGGCTTGATCTCATCCCCCTCCCCACGGTCGATATAGACTATATTACCTTCACCCAAGTCATCCTTTTTCCTTTTCGACGCCGCAATCCATCCATAAAGAGGCCTTTCCAACTTGTTTATAGCAAGCTCCTCTCGGGGAGGTAAATAGGGCAGGAGTTCATCACCCCTGAGGATGGGATCAAAAGAGAGGGTTATCAGACCCATCTTAGTCTCACCCTCAGGTTCAGTGACTTTAACTATCCCCAAGATCATGACCTTTCTTCCTATCACCTTGTGGGTGATGGGGTGTCTTATCAGGTCCCCCACCCTGAAGATGGTGAACTTATCGCCCTTTTTTACCAACATTCCCTTCTGAAAGGTGAGATGGACCTCATCCCCCTCGCTCAACATCACTATGTCCTCTCTGGCACCGACGATACTGCCGATCCCCTCCATCTCCTCCGTTATGAAACCGGCGGAATAGACCTCTGGATAGGAGAAGAGCTTAATCCTGACAGGAGGTGGAGGAAGGGCAGCAGGAACCTCCTCCACCTTGGGGGGAAGGACAGGCTTCGCCACTTCCACCTTGGGCGGTTTTCCCTCTTCTATCAATACCTTATAGGGGTAGAGACGGATACGGTCCCCTGGATAGATCCAGTGTGGGTTGGTGATATATTGGTTTTGCTGCCAGAGCCTAGGCCACAGAAAGGGATCACCGTAGAACCTCTGAGATATATCCCACAGGGTATCCCCCTTTTTCACTATGTAGTCCATCTCCTTATCCAAGGCCTTCTGGGCAGTGGGGGCCTCTCCTGCACGGCCAAGACCAAAGAGGAGAATCATCAACCCCAGGAAGACTATCAAGCCCTTCTTCATCTGCCACCTCTCATCTTCGAAAAGGATAACCGCTTAATCTTATTGATTAAAACAAGATAAAGCCTACCTTCTGTCCCTTTTTGTTTACAACTATATTTAATTTTTGTCAAGTCGAAAGTTCATCTTTTCGTAATGCCTCAGTTATCAGGGGACAAGAGGCCCTTTGAAGCCCATCCCACCAAGACTGAGGTATTACATCTTTTCCCTTGTCCAGGGGGGGAGGTTAGTATTATAATAAAATTTAGATCTTCTCCCCTTCAGTTGTTGGAATTGAAAGGATTCAAGGAGTCAACAGATACAGGGTCCTAGGGGCCAAGGGGTCCAGTGGTCGAGTGAAATACACTAGAACCGCTCGGCTGAGCTCGCCGCAAGCCCTAGAATCCTTCCTGCCTGTGCCGTGCCGGACACGGCAGACAGGGAATCCTAGAACCCTTCACTTTGAATCCTTGGCCCTTTTTAGCAACTTTCTTTAGAAAAAACCTGAAATTTTCAATTCTAAGCGAAGGTCTTTATGAGATTCGCCGCTCTCAAATTACCGGGGTGGACATGGGCAGAGGAGAAGATAGAAATCTATCTTCCCCAAGATTGGCAGGTCACCATCTACCCTATGAAGGGGTGGTCAGCCCCCAAGATCCCTCCCTCCAAAATGATCGCTGCCCTGCGCAATCCCCTGGGCACTCCCCCCCTAAAGGAGCTTATCAAGGGGAGAAAGGAGGTAGCCATCATATTCGATGACCTTTCCCGGCCTACCAGGGTGGAGGAGATCGCCTTACAACTCATAGAGGAACTGCTCAATGCCGGTATCAAAGAGGAGGGTATTAGGTTCGTGGTGGCCTTAGGGGCCCACGCCCCCCATAACTATGCGATCTTAGGAGTAAGTTAGGGGAGGAGATCCTCGCGGGGTTCCCGGTCTTTAACCACAACCCCTATGAGAACTGTATAGAAATAGGAGAGACATCAGGCGGTGTCCCTATCGAGGTCAATCAGGAGGTGGCCTCCTGTGACCTGAAGATAGGGATTGGGGCCATCCTGCCCCATACCTTTGCCGGCTTCAGCGGAGGGGGCAAGATCGTCATGCCCGGGGTCGCCAGCATGGAGAGTATCGTCGCCCATCATGAGCGGGTGCTGCGGGGACCGGCTGGAGGGCAGAGGTGGGCCTGGGAGCAGATTGAGGAGGCATCCCTCAAGGCGGGGCTTGATCTGAAGATAGACTGTCTCATCAACGGCCGTGGGGAGACGGCGGCCATCTTTGCCGGAGATCCAATAAAGGCCTATCATGAAGGGGTCCAAGAGGCCCGAAGGTTTTACGCCACCGACATGGTAGGTGCAAACGATATCGTCATCGCCAATGCCTCGGCCAAGGCGACGGAGGCGGCCATCGCCGCGTTAGAGAGGGTTATCGGGGATGAAGGGGCCAGGATAGCCCTGGAAAAGAGGCAAGAAGGGAATGACCTCCGGATAGCAGTAGTCGGAGGAGGATCAGCGGGGTTGACATGCGCCTACCACCTGGCCCTTTTGGGCTATGAGGTCCAGCTTTTCGAGGCGCAGTCCGAGCTCGGCGGGGTGTTGAGATATGGTATTCCCCCCTACCGCCTCCCTAAGCAGGTCTTGAGCAGGGAGATAGGGCGGATCAAATCCCTGGGTGTCAAGATAAGCACAGGGGTGAAGGTGGGGGTTGATCTTCCCTTTGAAGAATTAAGGAGGGGGTTTAATGCCATATTCCTGGCCACCGGGGCCCATCAGGGTAGGAGGTTGGGGATACCGGGTGAGGATCTAAAGGGGGTATATCAGGGGCTTGATATCTTACAGACCGTCAATATAGGAGAAAAACTCGAGATAAAGGGAAAGATAGGGGTCATCGGCGGGGGAAATACAGCGATAGACGTGGCCCGCTCCCTCCTCAGGCTGGGGTGTCAGCCAGTGATCTTCTACCGAAGGACAAGGGAGGAGATGCCGGCCTATTCCCTGGAAGTAGAAGAGGCCCTGGCAGAAGGGGTGGAGATAGAGTATCTGGTCTCCCCAGTGAGGGTCCTGGGGGAAAATGGGCGAATCGTGGGATTGAAATTGGCGAGGATGCGCCTAGGAGATCTGGGAGATGATGGCCGAAGGGAGGTGCACCCTCTTGATGCCCCACCTTTTACAGTAGGGCTGGATGGGGTGGTAGTGGCCATAGGGGAGGACCCTGACCTCTCTTTTTTGCCCCATGGGTTGGATGATCTGGAGAGGGAAGGGATCTTCCTGGGGGGTGACCTCCTCCCTAATCCTCGCACTGTGGCCCATGCCCTGGGATCGGGCCGCAGGGGGGCCCTGGCCATCCACAGATACCTCCAAGGCGAGGTGGATCTGTCATCCCCCCAAAAGGTGAGAAATCCTCAGAAGGCCACCATAGGGGATATCGACCTAAGCTGGTTCCCCAAGGGTGAGAGGGTCCCCCTGCCCAGGATCTCTAAAGAGGAGGCGGTGAAGGGATTTCAGGAGGTCCACAAGGGGATATCTTTGGCCGAGGCACAGAGGGAGGCAGCAGAGAGGTGCTTTCATTGCGGCAGTTGTACAAGGTGCGATTTCTGTCTGATCTCGTGTCCGGAGGAAGCGATAGTGAGAGAGGGGAGGTTTACAGGATCGACCCTGATAGATGCACCCTCTGCCGCCTTTGTGCCGAGGTGTGCCCGCGGGGGGCCATCTCCATGCCTTTGGTCGAGGGCTGTGTAAGCTGTGGATATTGCCTCAAGCTCTTTGAGTGTCCTTCCCTTATCATGGGCAATGACCAGGTGGAGGTAGATGAGCGGACCTGCATTCAGTGTGGCCTCTGCGTCTATGCCTGCCCGCAAGGGGCGATTAAGGAGCGCAGAGGATGAGCCTACAGATGATCTTCACCGGGGTGGGGGGGCAGGGGGTCCTGTTTGCCACCCGTGTCTTCTATGAGTTGGCCCATACCAAGGGAGAGTCGGTCTTCGGCTCGGAGACCCATGGGATGAGTCAGCGAGGCGGCTCTGTGGTCTCCCACCTCAAGATAGGCCCATATCATAGCCCCTTGGTTGCAAGGGGGAGGGCCGATGTCCTCTTCGGGTTTCAGAAGGAGGAGGGGCTGAGGAATCTCCCCATGGTGAGGAGAGGGGGTGCTGCTATCATCAACACCCCTGGCCAGCTTCCCCAAGGGGAGGCAAAGGAAAAAGGGATAGCCTTCTATGTCTTAGATGCTGATGGGCTGGCCACGGAGATCGGGAATCCTTTGGCTGCCAACCTCGTACTCATCGGCTACGGTATCTCCACCGTTAGGCTTCCTTACACCTATGAGGAGATAAAGGAGGTGGTCTCTGGTATCACCCCCCCTCGCCTGAAGGAGGCCAACCTAATGGCCCTGGAAGTGGGCTACTCATCAGCAGGGCCTTAACCCCTCCTTGCTTCAATGCCCAGGGTTTGTGGTAAAGCTCGTCTCATAATCAACCAACTGCAGCAACATTCAAACCCCGCCCTTTGCAAAGACTTTCCTTTCAAATATCCCGACAAGGTCCTTCAACAGACCAGACCTGACACACACCTCTTCTCCTGGCTTTTAGGGCCCCGAGCGCTTCTCATCTCACGTAGGTTATCTCTGCCGCCCCCACAAACAGATTTCTATCCTCTCTAACCTTTTTCCCATCTACTTCTTTTACCAGACAGAGATCATTGGAAAAATAGATCCAGAGACTGTAGATACCTGTACTCACATCCTTGGTGAAGGAATAGGGTCTAAATTCCCGGGTGGTCACATCGGCCTCTCCGATGATCTCTTGGTTCAATTTGACCACCATGTGTGGCCATACCCCTTGGGCTGGGGTACCCCGAACGTAGATCTTAAAGAGGATCCTACCCCGATACAACTGTATCCGGGTATAGCATCCCCCCTTCCAATAAAGGCTTCCTCCTGCCCTGCCCTGCCATTCTGAAGGTAGGATGCGATGGGTAACCACCTCCCTCATAACGATATCTCGATATTGCTGGGCCAAATCCCCCATCCCTTCCTCTTCATATATATCGATGAGATAAGAGAGTGCGTGAAGGTGTCGGGGGTTCTTGACGAGTGTCTTTTGGAAGGCCACGATTGCCTTTTTATAATTCCCTTGGGTAAAATATATCCTGCCCAACCGGAAGTTCACCCTGGGGTCTTGAGGTTGTATCTGCAGGGCCTGCCTATAGGCACAAAAGGCCTCCTTTTGCCTCCCTTGTGCCTCCAAGACATCTGCCAATATGAAAATCTCCTTAAATTTTAAAGGAGGGACCAATTTCGCCAGCTCTTCCCATGAAAGGTAGGGGTTGCGCTCTATCACCCTTTGAAAGGCCTCTCTCGCCTTCCCTGTTCTCCCCTCTTCAGTTAGGAGTCTCGCAAGACCGACATGGGCCATAAAACAATCGGGGTCCTCTCTCAAGACCTTCTTATAATTCATCCGTGCTCCTTCTAGATCGCCAACCCAGAGCTTCAGGTTACCTATCCGCTCATAGGCGGCCAACTTTATAGAAACTATGGAAGACACCTTATTCCTTTCCAACATTGCCTCCCATCTCTTTATCAGCTCCGTAGCCCCCTCCTGGGTTGGCGGGGTATTGAGAAGCGCTCTATATTCAGAGATCGTCCCTTGAAGGTGAAAAAGGCTAGTTAAAAGAACACAGAGTAGCACCCCTGCTAAAGCAAGGGGGAGGGGGGATTTGATGGCCCCTCCATAGAATCCCAACAAATAGAACCCAATGAGGTACTGCAAGGGGACATTTATGAGCAAAATAGCGAAGGAATAATCAGGATAAACCTTAAATTGAGGGGAAATTGCGGGGAGATTGAACAAGAAAATGGCCAAGAGGATAAGGGAAATGACGATGAGGTGAGGATAAAGATGGGTTTCTGAGAGGGCCTCCCAATCCCTTTGACCTTTTCTACCTTTAAGCGAACCTAAAGATAACGCTACGGCACCCAACCAGGTGGCCGAGGTGATCCAGGCTACTGGTTCCCTTAGCCACCACCCCATATGCCCGGGGTGGAAGTTGGCGATCAAGGGCTGGTCCAAAAGATAGATAAAGAGTCCCAGCAGGAGATACCTTCTGCGGCCTGTGCTCCAGGGGGTAAAAAAGATGGTAAAGACAACGATGAAAAAGATCAGCTCTTTCCAGCTGAGAAGAAAAGAAGTCATCTTATGACCCTTACAAGCTCAGAAATTCCCCCAAAAAATTTGAATATTACGGCAGAAAATTATTTCGCTACGATACAATATACTCCCCTTGCACAATGAGGGCTTCCCGGATATGATTGTCACAGATTCTAAGCAGTAGCTATGAACCCATCAGGATTCTATTGATGGGCTACTCATTTCCTCTTAGTCTATAGACGTAGATGATCCTTCCCTTCCTTCCATAGGGATGACGGAGGATGAGTTCCAGCTCCCCTTCCTTCTCGAAAGGGGTTAAAGACTTTGAGATGCTACTCCGTTTCTCCTCTATTACCAAGTAATCAATTCCTGCCCTCTTCCCCCTGTTGACTATCTTCTCTGGGGTGGCCTTTGGAGGAATAGACAAATACCTCCCCCCTGCATAGTAGGCCACCCGGGGGATATTGGTCAGGATCAGGGGCGGCGACAGGGATTGCTCTCGCAACCAAAGTCCAACCTCCTTGCGCCCGATCTTATCTAATCTTTGGGGCTGAAGGGAGATGGGCACGATCGTCAGCAGGATGAGCATAACAAAAATGACGGCATTGAGCTTGGGATATCTCGTGAACCTATTATCGATAAACTCCCTCATCTTCACAAAACCAAACCCTGCCCAGAGATAAAAGAGAAAGATAGCAGGCAGGAGATATCTCCCCGACGCATATAAAAGGGGAAAAAAGATGATAATAAGCGCCACCATCAACAAGGCAATGTACCTCTCCTCAGTGCCGAACTCCTTGGCCTTCACCCTCCACCCGAGACCGACTAGGGCGAGGAGAAAGGGCAAGGGATAGGCCTTTTCTATGAACCTGCCTATGATATAGAGGGATCTCTCTCCAATATGGGACAGGCTTGGCAACTGATATACGAACCATCGCTGAAGAATCCCCTCTGCGGCGGCATAGGGCTTTTTTACAATCCAAAATTCCCAACCCCAGATCCCAGGGATGACAAAGGCCATAATGACCCCAAAGAACAAAATGACCACAAAAAGATAACGATATGCTAACTTCTTCTCCCTCAACCTTTCCCGTAAGCCAACATATACCAGCCAAAGCCCCAATACCAACAACACCTCCAGGGTGATCATGCGGGTCAGGGCACCTGCTACGGCAAAGACCACTGTCCAGATCAGCCATGCCCTTCTCCCTTCCCTCAAAAATTCCAAGGAGCAGTATACTGAGGAGAAAAAGAAAAAGATAAACGCCCCCTCCTTCAATACATCCACCGAACTCCACAGCATCAGGGGATTGATTAGATAGAGTAGTGTTGTCCAGAAGGCAGGCTTTGGGCCGAATAGGGACTTTCCTATGAAATAAAGGGGGAATACAGCCAGGATGCTAAAAATAATGGAGATGAGCTGGCCCGCCAGCTCGAAGTCACCTGTTATATGGGAAAAAAGAGAGAGCAAAAAAGGATACAGTGGAAGCTGGGGCTGGAGCAGGGCTTGAAGATACTCACCTTCATAAAAGAGCTTGGCCACAGGTATGTACTGGAAGGCCCCATCTTTAGCGATCAGATAGATCTGGGAGAAGGCATAGAGCCTCAGGACAAGGCCGAGGGCAAGCAGGGTGATTAAATTCCCCTTGTCCTCTTTCGATAAATCAAGTCGAGGGGACACCCTCTTTCCTCCTTATCAACTCAGGATTAAAGACGATGAGGATCAATTCCCCCAGGATTCCCCCAGTGAAGTTCATCAAGATGTCCCTGGG
>JAFDHG010000027.1 GCA_019308925.1 Deltaproteobacteria bacterium | reverse complement strand
CTCCGGTGATCTTATTGATAGATGAAGTTGTGGCCCATATGCGGGAGAAGATTAGCATCCCCCCATCGGAGGAATTGGAGGTCTTCAATAGGATCAGGCCTACGGTCCCCCCAGAGTGGTATATCCCGTACGCTGACACCCCCAGTGGGGTACCCCCCATGGCCCCTTTTGGAGAGGGGTATCGGTATCACGTCACCGGCCTTATCCACGACATCAGGGGTTTTCCTACCTCGCGCAGCGATGAGATCGGCCCCTTTTTTAAACGTCTGTTCAGGAAGATCAGCCAAAATTTTGCTGATATCCATATGTCTGAGACCTTTGAAACAGAAGATGCGGAGATCACGGTCATCGCCTATGGGGCCGTGGCGAGGTCCGCCAAGAGGGCGGTGGCGGAGGCCAGGGAGCAGGGGATCAAGGCGGGCCTGATGAAGCTTATGACCATCTGGCCCTTTGATAGACCGGCAGTAGAGCAGGTAGCCAGGAGATCAAAGGTCCTCTTGGTACCTGAAATGAACATGGGGCAAATTTCCCGGGAGGTCAAGCGGGTGAATAACGGGGTGTCCACAGTGGAAACTTTAAATAAGCTAGATGGGACTTTGATTACCCCGGTGGAGATTCTTGAAAAGATCACGGAGGCCTATCATGAAAGAGGTAACCAAACTCATCCATAAATACCTGCGTCATGATAAGAAGTTTCCTCACGTTTGTTGCCCTGGGTGCGGGAACGGCATTATCTTGGGTGCCCTGATCAGGGCCATCGACCGCATAGGATTTACCAAAGATGAGATCGTCCTGGTCTCGGGGATAGGTTGTTCGGGCAGGATGCCGGTCTACGTGGACTTCAATACCCTTCATACTACCCATGGCCGGGCCCTCACCTTTGCTACAGGGATAAAATTGGCCAAGCCCGAGCTCACTGTGATTGTATTTATGGGAGATGGGGATGCTACGGCTATAGGGGGAAACCATTTTATCCATGCTGCAAGACGCAATGTCGACCTTACCGCCATTATCTTCAACAATAATATCTATGGCATGACTGGTGGGCAGTTTTCACCGACCACCCCTTATGGGATGAAGGCCACCACAGCACCCTACTGGCATATAGAACATGCCTTTAAGATTGCCGAACTCGCGGTCACAGCAGGGGCAGTCTTTGTTGGAAGGGAGGCTGTATATAACGCAAAGCGTTTGGATGCATTGATAGAGAAGGCCCTGCTGAAGAAGGGTTTCAGCGTGGTGGAGGCTATCACCCATTGTCACATCCAATATGGGAGGCGGAACAGACTCGGTTCCGCTGTAGACATGCTGAAATGGCAAAGGGATAACGCTATTTCCGTGGAGAAGGCTCAGAAGCTCTCTCCTGAGGAGCTCGAGGGTAAGATCATCACCGGAGTCTTAGTGGATAGAGAACTCCCCATTTACCAGAATGAGTATGACAGAATCAGGGAGAGGGCTCGGGATATGACAGCATAAGAGGGGAGGTAGAAAGTGGGATTTCGATATGAAATCAGATTGAGCGGGGCAGGAGGACAAGGGTTGATCCTCATTGGGATTATTCTGGCGGAGGCCATCGGCCTTTATGAAGGGCTGCATGTGGTCCAGACCCAGAGTTACGGTCCTGAGGCACGGGGAGGGGCGAGTAAGTCTGAGGTCGTGGTCAGTGATGAGGAGATCGATTATCCGAAGCCTCAAAAGGTGGATCTCCTGTTGGCCATGAACCAAGCCTCCTGTGACCTTTATTTCCCTGGCCTCAAGGAGGATGGTACGTTGTTGGTGGATTCGACCTTTGTGAATCAGGTTCCCACACCTAGGGCGCTCAGGATACCCCTTACCAAATTGGCACGGGAGCGTTTGAGCCGGGAGATCGTGGCCAATATCGTGGCCTTAGGGGCCATCTCTGAGTTGACAGATCTGGTCAGTATCGCAAGTTTGGAGTCGGCTCTCCTTGGCCGGGTTCCTAAAGGGACGGAGGAAATCAACAAAAAGGCGTTATACCTAGGAAGAAGTGAGGCTAAAAAAGTGCTGAAGGAGATGCAGGGAAAAGAGATTGTTGATTACACCCTAGAGGAGACGTCGGTCTAGGTTTACAGGAGAAGAGCAATGATGGAGGAACTAAGAAAGATATACGCTGAACAAAAAGGACGATTAGAGAACTTACGAGGTCATCTTTGACATTGAGAAAAAGGGAAAGCGGGTTGAAGAGATCGAGAAAGTAGAGTCGAACCCAAGTTTTTGGGAGAATCCGCAACAGGCGAAGGATGTATTAAGGGAAAAGGGGAATCTTCTCCGGTCCATCGACTCATGGGAGGCCTTGGCTAAAGAGTTGGAGGAGGTGGAGATCCTTTTGGAGATAGCCGAGGTGGAGGATGGGGGAGAGGTCGAAGAGGCCCAAAGGAGGTTGGAAGGGGCCGAAAAGAGGCTCAGGTTCCTGGAACTGGAGGGGATGTTCACCGAATATGAGGATCGCCGCAACGCCATTGTCAGCATCAACGCTGGTGCCGGAGGGACAGAGGCTCAAGACTGGGCCGAGATGTTGTTGCGTATGTATCTGAGATGGGCCGAGTGCAGGGGCTTTTCTACAGAGATAGTCGATATCCTCGCAGGTGAAGAGGCGGGTATAAAGAACGTAACCTTTATGGTGAAGGGGGAATACGCCTATGGACATCTGAAGGCCGAGTTGGGCATTCATCGGTTGGTGCGGATTTCCCCCTTTGACACAGGGAAGAGACGCCATACTTCCTTTGCCTCTGTATCTGTCTACGCGGAGACCCCCGACGATGTGGTAATTGAGACTGACGAGGCCGATCTTAGGATAGATACCTTCAGGGCCAGTGGGGCAGGGGGGCAGCATGTGAACAAGACCGATTCCGCCGTTCGGATTACCCATCTCCCCACAGGGATCGTGGTCCAGTGCCAAAATGAACGTTCTCAGCACAAAAACAAGGCCACAGCAATGAAGATCCTCAGGGCCCGCCTCTATGAACTGGAGATGCGCAAACGGGCGCAAAAGATGGAGGAGTTCCACAAGAGCAAAAAGGAGATTGCTTGGGGGAATCAGATCCGTTCCTATATCCTGCACCCCTATCGGCTGGTCAAAGACCACCGCACTGGGGTGGAAAGAGGGGATGCGGAGAATGTTTTAGATGGGGATATAGACGTCTTTATAGAGAGCTATCTCATGAATAGATAGCCCAAAGCCATTGGACTTGGAAGAGCTTGACTTTCCCTTTAAAGGGGATTAAAATCTTTCCAACCCATGGAAAAGGAGAGGGAAATCGATGAATTTGTGGTTTTAGAGGAGAGATTAAACAAGATATTGGAGGGATACACCACATTAAAGGGAGAGAGAGAAAAACTTATCTCCCAGATTAAAGAAAAACAGGAGGAAGTAGAGAGGTTTAAAGGAGAGGTTTCCTCCCTAAAGAAGGAGAGGTTGGAGGTCCGCACGAGGATAGAACGGCTTATAGAGAGGTTGGAGGAAATCCCCTTAGATCATTAATGACCCTCATGGTTACAAAAGGGGGATCAGGTATGGTGAAGAGGGGCGCAGAGGTTGAGATTTTCGGAAAACGGTATGTGCTGAAGAGTGATTTTCCTGAGAAACAGGTTAGGGAAGTGGGTACCTATGTGGATGGGAAGATGAGAGAGGTTGCGGAGGAAACCAAAACGGTGGACACCCTTCATATAGCAATCTTGACGGCCTTGAATATAGCCCATGAATATCTGCAGGAGAAGGGGGAAAAAGAAGAGCTCCTGCAGCGGATAGAGGAAATGGCCGAGCGACTGGAGGAATTTATAGCCTTAAAAATGGGGTAAGCGGGGAAAAAGAAAGGTGAGTGGGCAGGACCTATCTTTTCGGAATGGCCTCCCCAAAAAGGCCTCCGGGCCTTTGATTTAAATAAAAAATTCTTGCTGAGGTAAAGGAATTTGTTGTCAGGCGAAAAAATCTCTCAGAGATTGATCTTATGCGCCAGAGTCAGTCACAGGAGGCCCTTTCCTGAGTTGGTGCGTTAGCCTTTTTCAAACCCACCACTTTCTCTTTTCTTTCTTGAGATAAGCCCCCACATTCCCTATTAATACCAGGAAGGAGGTGCTTCAATGCAGATTTCTCCTTTAATTTTAGTTATTGTCCTTGCTGCTGCCAGCGGGTTAGGTCTCTTGATAGGTTTTCTCATCCGCAAGAGGTTGGGGGAGGTCAGGTTGGAGTCAGCGGAGAAGGTCGCCGAGAGGATAATAGCCGAGGCCGAGAAGAAGGCGGAGATGCTGAAAAAGGAGGCCCTCCTTCAGGCCAAGGACAGCCTATATCAGATCAAGGCCGAGTTTGATAAGGAAATGACCGATAAAAGGGCCGAACTCCAAAGGCTGGAAAAGAGACTCCTGCAAAGAGAGGCCAATATTGACAAGAAGGTGGATATATTGGATTCCAAGGAGATCGAGATCAACAAGAGGGAGAGGACCCTGGCAGAGAAGGAGAAATGGGTGACGGAACAGGAGAGGAAGTATCAGGAGCTGTTGGTGGAGGAGAGGTCCAGGCTGGAGAAGATCGCCAATATCACCTCCGAGGAGGCCAAGAGGTTGCTGATGGAAAGGATGGAGGGTGAGGCGCGACATGAGGCCGCCAAGAGGATAAAAGAGATCGAGGATGAGACGCGGGAGCAGGCGGTCAAGAAGGCAAAAGAGATTATCAGCCTGGCCGTACAGAGGTATGCTGGGGAGTACGTGGCAGAGAAGACGGTCTCGTTGGTCAATCTCCCCAACGAGGAGATGAAGGGGAGGATAATCGGTAGGGAAGGGAGGAACATCCGGGCCTTAGAGGCGGCCACGGGGGTGGATCTAATCATCGACGATACCCCTGAGGCGGTGATCCTGTCAGGATTTAACCCCATCAGGCGAGAGATCGCCAGGATAGCCCTCGAGAGGTTGATCAGCGACGGGAGGATCCACCCGGCTAGGATAGAGGAGATTGTTCCCAAGGTGGAACAGGAAATAGAAACCAGCATAAAGGAGGCAGGGGAACAGGCCGCCTTCGATGTAGGAGTACATGGGTTGCATCCCGAGTTGATCAAGATGATAGGTAAGTTGAAGTACAGGACCAGCTTCGCTCAAAACGTATATCAGCACTCTATAGAAGTGGCCTTTCTCTGTGGGATAATGGCCTCTGAATTGAATCTGAACGTGAAGCAAGCCAAGAGGGCAGGGCTCCTGCACGATATCGGCAAGGCAGTGGATCATGAGGTGGAAGGGGTCCACGCGACCATCGGTGCCGATTTGGCCAGGAAATATGGGGAATCTGAAGAGGTGGTAAATGCCATTGCCGCCCACCACGACGAGGTCAGCTCTAACAACATCTTGGCGGTCTTGGTCCAGGCGGCCGATGCCCTCTCCGGGGCCCGGCCCGGGGCCCGGAGGGAGATGTTTGAAACCTATGTTAACCGTCTCGAGGATCTGGAGAGGATCGCTAGCTCCTTTCCGGGTGTGGAGAAGTCCTACGCCATTCAGGCGGGCAGGGAGGTGCGTATCATCGTCCAAAATGAGGAGATCTCCGATGAGGAGGCGGTGATGCTCTCGCGGGACATCGCCCACAAGATTGAGAAGGAGCTGAGCTACCCCGGACAGATAAAGGTGACGGTCATCAGGGAGACAAGGGTCGTGGAGTACGCAAAATAGAAAGGGAGAGAAAGTTGAAGATATTATTTATCGGAGATGTGGTAGGGAAGGAAGGAAGGCGAGCTGTGGCAGAGCTCCTCCCCCATCTGGTGGGTGAAAGTATTGACTTTGTCATCGCCAACGGAGAGAACGCCGCGGGGGGGATGGGGATTACCCCCCAGGTTGCTGAGGTGTTGTTGGAGCTGGGTGTCAACGTCATCACATCCGGAAACCACATCTGGAGAAAAAAGGAGATCATCCCCTTTCTGGAGCAGGAGTCCCGTCTCCTGCGCCCTGCCAACTACCCTTCTGGTGCACCAGGCAGGGGGAGCGGGATATATGCTACCCCTGATGGGAAAAAGGTCGGCGTCTTAAACTTGGAAGGGCGGATCTTCATGAAGGCCTTGGAGTCGCCTTTTAAGATGGCTGAGGAGCATCTATCCTTTTTAAGGAGGGAAACTGAAGTGATTATCGTCGACTTCCATGCAGAGGCCACTTCGGAGAAGATGGCCCTTGGTTGGTTCCTCGATGGTGACGCCAGTGCCGTTCTGGGGACCCATACCCATGTCCAGACGGCCGACGAGAGGGTGTTGCCTGGGGGCACTGCCTATATCACCGATGTGGGAATGACCGGCCCCACTGACTCCGTGATTGGTATAAAAAAAGAGACCGCCCTGGAGAGATTTCTTACTATGCTCCCCAACAAGTTTGAGCCGGCCAAGGGGGGAATAGAGCTTCAAGGGGTGATCGTAGAGGTGGATGAGGGGACCGGTCTAAGTTTAGGGATCCACAGGATTAAGATGGGGTTGGATCAACAGAACGGATGAAGGATATCTATGGTATCTTAAAAGAGAGGGGTTTTATCGAAGGGGTAACCGATGAAGAGGGTTTGAGGGGTCTTCTTGGGTCAAGGGAGATTACTTGTTATATCGGCTTCGACCCCACCGCCCCCAGCCTCCATGTGGGGAGCTTGATCCCCATCATGTCCTTGGTGCACATGCAGCGGGCCGGCCATCGGATCATTGCCCTGGTGGGGGGGGGTACGGTCCTTATCGGAGATCCCAGCGGAAAGAAGGAGATGAGGCAGATCCTCACCGGCGAAGAAGTAGAGAAGAACTCCCATGGTCTTAAGAAGCAACTTTCCAAATACCTCGATTTTGGTGAGGGCAGAGCCCTCCTTTTAAATAACGCCGAGTGGTTGACCAGATTAAACTACATCGAATTTCTGCGGGACATCGGAAGGAACTTTAGCGTCAACAGGATGCTGAGCGCCGAATCTTATCGGGCTAGGTTGGAGACAGGGCTGAATTTTGTGGAGTTCAACTATATGCTCCTGCAGGCCTATGACTTCTTGTATCTTTACCGTGAATATGATTGCCTCCTCCAGATGGGGGGAAGCGATCAATGGGGCAACATCGTGGCCGGGGTTGATCTGATCAGGAGGGTGGAGGGGGGGGCGGCATATGGCATGGTCTTCCCCCTGATCACCACAGCGACAGGGGAGAAGATGGGCAAGACCGCACAAGGGGCCATCTGGCTTGACCCCGAGCACACCTCTCCCTACGAATACTATCAATACTGGATAAACACTGATGATCGAGATGTGGAACGTTTCTTGGCCCTGTTCACCCTGCTATCTATGGAGGAAGTCAGGGAGTATGGCCGGCTCAAAGGGGCTGACCTCCGTCGGGCCAAGGAGGTCTTGGCCTTTGAAGCCACTAAGGTCACCCATGGTGAAGTGGATGCCAAAGAGGCCCGCGAGGCCTCAAGGGGGGTCTTCGCCGGCGAGGAAGGGAGCTTAGAGTCCATGCCCACCACCTTCTTGGAGAACAAACGCCTGGAGAGGGGGATAGCCGCCTTTGAACTCTTTGCCGAGACGGGTTTGTGTAGCTCTAAAGGGGAGGCGAGGAGATTGATCTTGCAGGGTGGCGGTTATGTAAATGGGAGGCGTCTCCAGGAGACTGATGAGCGGATCACCAAAGAGCATCTCTGGGAGGGAGACATCATCCTGCGGGCGGGCAAGAAGCGTTACCATCGGGTGGTGCTCAAGGAAGGGTAATGCCTCAGTTATCAGGGGAGGAGGACCCCTTATCCCCTCGCTTCAGAGCTTTCGCGGTGACCCTTTCGGGGTTCGCAGGCGGGGAATACTCGCCCCTTCCCCGCTCTAAAGGCGGGGCTTTCCCCTTCCTGCTCACCCTCGGTGGGTACCCCACCGCTCCCAGCAACTTCGCTCGGGGATGAGAGGCCCTTTGAAGCCCATCCCCCCAAGACTGAGGGATTACGTCCTGGGGTAATTTCCCCTTGACAAAAGAGGGGGAAATTGATATCAAAAAAGGGATTTTTTGCATAGGCACGTAGCTCAGGGGGAGAGCGCTACCTTGACGCGGTAGAGGTCGACGGTTCGAAACCGTCCGTGCCTACCATATGTCTTTATTTTTCATGGGGAAAAGGAAGGGGTTTTTCTTATCTCTATTTTTTAAAGATGGAAAAGGCATCATTAATTTTTTTAAATTAATGATGCCTTTTATTAGTTTTTTTTGATAAAATTCCAAAAATGTTTAATAATTCTGTAGTTATGAAAAAAGAAGAGGGCGATTTCCTTGCCAGGATGAGGCATAGTGCGTCCCATGTGATGGCCCAGGCGGTACAGGAGCTCTTCCCCGGGACCAAACTCTCCATAGGACCCTCCACGGAGGATGGTTTCTACTATGATCTCGACTATGAAGGCACCTTCTCCCCTGAAGACCTCCCCAAGATCGAAGCCCGGATGAAGGAGATCATTGCCCAAGACCTCCCCTTCATATGCGAGGAGGTTTTCAAAGAGGAGGCCCTCAAGTTTTTTCAAGAGAGGGGGGAGGTATATAAGGTAGAGATCCTAAGGGGTATAGAGGATGAGCGGGTGACCCTCTATCGACAAGGTGACTTTGTCGACCTCTGTCGCGGCCCCCACCTCTCCTCCACGGGACATATAAAGGCATTCAAGCTCCTCAGCGTAGCAGGTGCCTATTGGCGTGGTGATGAGCGCAACAAGATGTTGCAAAGGATATATGGCACCGCCTTCCCCACCCAGGAGGAGCTGGATGCCTATTTGACGAGGTTGGAAGAGGCCAAGAGGAGGGATCACCGGCGCCTGGGGCGGGAGCTTGATCTCTTTAGCATCAATGAGGAAGCAGGGGCTGGTCTGGTCATCTATCACCCGAAGGGGGCCCTTTTGCGTTCCATCTTAGAGGAGTTCGAACGACGAGAACACCTCAGGAGGGGATATCACCTCGTCATCGGTCCTCAGATCCTGAAGCTGGATCTCTGGAAGAGATCAGGGCATTTTGACAACTATAAGGATTATATGTACTTTACCAAGGTAGAAGATCAGGAATATGCCCTCAAACCCATGAACTGCTTGGCCCATATGCTCATCTATAAATCGAGGCAGCGCAGCTACAGGGATCTACCCATCAGATATTTTGAATTGGGGATAGTAAATCGCCATGAGAGGTCGGGCGTCCTGCACGGTCTTTTGCGGGTGAGGGAGTTTACACAGGACGATGCCCACATCCTCTGCCGGCCTGACCAATTGCACGATGAGATCAGGGGCATCCTCAACTTCGTCAAGGATGTAATGGCCATCTTCGGTTTTTCTTATGAGTTGGAGCTGAGCACTAGGCCGGAGAAGTCCATCGGGAGTGATGAGGACTGGGAAATGGCTACCAAGGCATTGATGGATGTCCTGGATCAAGGAGGTCTTTCCTATGAGGTCAATGAAGGAGAGGGGGCATTCTACGGGCCAAAGATCGATGTAAAGTTAAGGGATGCCTTGGACAGGAGGTGGCAGTGTGCCACCATCCAGTGTGATTTTACCATGCCCGAGCGCTTTGACCTCACGTATATAGGTTCTGATGGGGGAAGGCACCGTCCGGTGATGCTTCACCGGGTGGTTTTGGGGGCCATGGAGCGTTTTATCGGCATCCTGATTGAGCATTATGGCGGAGCCTTTCCCATCTGGTTGTCCCCGGTGCAGGTGACCATCCTGACCGTCACGGATAGGAACATCCCCTATGGGGAAAAGGTCTACCAGCGCCTGTGGGAAGAAGGGGTTAGGGTGGAGCAGGACTTTCGGAACGAAAAATTGGGCTTCAAGATCAGGGAGGCCCAATTGCAGAAGGTCCCCTATATGCTGATTATCGGCGATAGGGAGCAGCATTCAGGGACCGTAGCCCCCAGGAGGAGGGATGGGGTGGATATGAAGGGGATGGCGCTGGAGAGATTTTTGGCCTTGATACGAGAGGAAGGCAAGATTCCAGGAAGCTAATCTACTGTAAGGAGGTGAAAGGAGATAGAGAAAAAGGAGGTCCGAGTCAACAGGAATATCAGGTCCCCCCAGGTAAGGGTCATAGATCCAGGGGGGGAGCAGATGGGGATTATGTCCCTGCATGAGGCCTTGGAACAGGCGAGCAACTTTGGTTTGGACTTAGTGGAGGTTTCCTCCAAATCGGATCCTCCCGTATGTAAGATTATGGACTATGGAAGGTATAGATACCTCCAGAGCAAAAAGGCCCACGAGGCCAAGAAGAAGCAGGCGGGTGGTCAGTTAAAAGAAGTCAAGATGAGGCCGAAGACAGAAGAGCACGACATACAAGTTAAGCTCCGGCACGTCGAGCGTTTCTTGAAGGGGGGATACAAGACGAAGATCTCAATTGTCTTCCGGGGGAGAGAACTGGCCCACAAGGATCTGGGAGAACGGATGATGGAGAAGATCATTGAGGAGACTAAGGAGTGGGGGGTGGTGGAGCACCCTCCCAGGTTCGAGGGGCGAAGCATAGTGGTGATCTTGGCCCCTATTTAAGAATATGATAAACTGGGTCTTCTCTTTGAATAAGGAAAAGGAGATAGAGGAGGTTAGTCGTGCCAAAACTGAAGACCAAGCGGGGGGCAGCGAAGAGGTTCAAGATCACGGGGTCTGGGAGGAAGGTCAAGCGACACAAGGCCTTTGCCAACCATATCCTTACCAAGAAGAGCCCTAAAAGGAAACGGATCTTAAGGGCCCCTGATCTCGTGCATGGTGTCAATGTGAAGTTAGTAAAGAGATTGATCCCTTATGGGTAGATAGGAGGAGTTTGTCATGCCGAGGGTCAAAGGAGGAGTAAGGGGGGCCCGCAGAAGAAAGCGGATCCTCAAGATGGCCAAGGGATATCAAGGGACGCGAGCAAAGCTTCTGCGCAGTGCCCGCCTGGCAGTGGAACGGGCCTTACGCTATGCCTACCGCGACCGGCGGGTCAGAAAGAGGGAGTTTAGAAGGCTGTGGATTGTGAGGATCAATGCCTCGGCCAGGGCCCAAGATATGACCTACAGTCGTTTCATGGAGGGACTGCGCAAGGCCAATGTCTCCCTAGACAGGAAGGTCTTAGCAGATATGGCAGTTCATGATGCCGAGGGCTTTGCCGATCTTGTCAGGATAGCTAAGGAGAATGCCTAATTCTTTCGAAGAGGCCCTGAAGTCTATTCGCGAATCGGCGCAGAGGGAGCTTGCCCAGGTGGACACCGAGGAGGAGGTATCCCAGATAAGGATAGACTACCTGGGTAGAAAGGGAAAACTTACCCTCCTGCTCAGGGGCCTACGGGAACTTCCCTCTGAAGAGAGGCCCAGGGCCGGAGAGCAGGCCAATACACTCAAGGCTGAGCTGGAGAGGAAGATCGAGGGACTCCTTGCCCGCCTCCGTGAGGAGACAAAGCAGAGGGTGCTGTCACAGGAGAGGATGGACATAACTCTGCCTGGAACCCATCTGCAGCGGGGGAGGCTTCACCCCATCACCCAGGTGATGGCCCAGATGGTGGATATATTCACTAGGATGGGCTTTCAGGTAGCGGAGGGGCCTCAGGTAGAGTTAGATTATTACAATTTTGAGGCCCTTAACATCCCCCGCGATCATCCTGCACGGGATATGCATGATACCTTTTACTTCTCCGAAGAGGTATTGTTGCGGACTCATACCTCCCCTGTCCAGATCAGGGTGATGGAGAGCCAGCGCCCCCCTATCCAGATCATCGCCCCAGGGGTCGTCTACCGAAGGGACTCCGATGTATCACACACCCCCATGTTTCATCAGCTAGAGGGGCTCATGGTGGACGAAGGGATCTCCTTTGCCCACCTAAAGGGGGTGCTGACCTTTTTAATCCAGCAGATGTTCGGAGAGGGAACCCCTTTGAGATTTCGTCCCAGTTTTTTCCCCTTTACAGAGCCCAGTGCCGAGGTGGACATTGGGTGTGTCATCTGTAAGGGTGAGGGGTGTCGCGTCTGTGGGGGGACCGGCTGGCTGGAGATCCTCGGGGCTGGGATGGTCGATCCCGATGTCTTCCGAACAGTGGGTTATGACCCCGAGGAGGTAACAGGTTTTGCCTTCGGCATGGGGATAGAGCGGATAGCCATGCTGAAGTTTGGCATAAATGATATCCGTCTCTTTTTCACCAATGACCAGCGCTTTCTCAAGCAGTTTTAGAGCCGATGAGGGTGGGTTTCAATTGGTTAAAGGAATATGTAGATTTTGACTTAAACGCCTCTGAGCTTGCCGAACTCCTCACCATGGCCGGTTTGGAGGTGGAAGGTGTAGAGGAGGTGGGCCCGGATTTGAGGGGGGTAGTGGTGGCCCAGATTGTCTCCCTCTCCCCCCATCCCCAGGCCGATCGACTCACCCTCTGTCGGGTTAGGGTGGGAGAGGAGGTCTATCCCATTGTCTGCGGTGCCCGTAACATGAAGGAGGGGGACAAGGTGGCCCTGGCCTTAGTGGGGGCTGAATTACCTCAAGGGGTGAGTATAAAGAAGGCAAAGATCCGGGGGGAGATCTCCGAGGGGATGATGTGCTCAGAGGCAGAGTTAGGGCTTTCCACCAGCTCTGAAGGGATCATGATCCTGCCCCCTGAGGCCCCGGTAGGGGCCCCCTTGATGGATTTCCTCAATTTGAGGGATCACATCCTTGAGGTCTCCCTTACCCCTAACAGGGGGGACTGTCTGAGCATGATCGGCATGGCTCGGGAAGTAGCCGCCTTGACAGGGGGGAGGTTTCACCCCCCCACCTCGCAACTCCGTGAGGGGCAAGAGCAGGTAGATGATTTTGTTCGGGTCTCTGTCCTGGACCCTGATCTATGCCCCAGGTACTCAGCCACGTTGATCAAAGGGGTGCGGGTAGGTCCTTCTCCCCTTTGGTTGCGGACCAGGCTGGAGCGGGCGGGTGTGAGATCCATCAACAACGTGGTAGATGTGACCAACTACGTCATGTTGGAGTATGGTCAGCCGCTCCATGCCTTTGATTTTGACCGGCTGGAGGGGGGGCAGATCGTGGTGAAGAGGGCGGGCGAAGGGGAGACCTTTGTTACCCTGGATGGACTGGAGAGGGTCTTGGACAAGGATACCATCATGATCTGTGATGCGGTCAGACCTGTGGCCATCGGGGGGATCATGGGGGGGTTGAACTCTGAGATCCAGGAGGACACCTCTCGGGTACTCCTGGAGAGCGCCTATTTCTCTCCTGCGGGGATAAGGCGTGCCTCCAAGGCCTTGGGCCTGCAGACGGAGTCTTCGTATCGGTTTGAGCGAAGGGTTGATCTCGAGGGGGTGCTGCCTGCCTCCCTGCGGGCGAGTGCCCTCATCGCTGAGCTCGCCGCAGGGGAGGTGGCAAAGGGGGTTATTGATTGCTATCCTTCTCCCCTGCCCAGATCTGAGATCAGGCTGAGGTTGGCTAAGGTCAACACCCTGTTGGGGTTGAGACTGGAGCGGCGGGAGGCAAAGGAGATCCTGGGGCGCCTCCAAATGGAGCTCAAGGAGGATAAGGGTGAAGAATGGATGGTTTCTCCCCCAACCTACCGAGGCGATATCACCAGGGAGATAGATCTCATCGAGGAGATAGGGCGTATCAAGAGATACGATCTTATCCCGGTTCAGATCCCCAAGGTGTGGATATTGCCCTTCAAGAGGCGCAGGGAAGAGGAGCTGGAAGAGCGGGCCAAGGAGGTGCTGGTTGGTCTTGGATTCTATGAGGTGATTACCTACAGCTTTATCTCCCCCCAATCCCTTCAGGCCCTGAGATTGCCCAAGGATGACCCCAGGCTGCACCCTTTGGCCATCCTCAATCCCCTTACAGAGGAACAATCGGTGATGCGGACCACGCTGTTGCCGGGGTTGCTGGAGATATCTAGGTACAATTTGAGCCATAAGAATACGGACTTAAAGGTCTTTGAATTAAGGGAGGTCTATCACCCCCAGGAGGACGAGAGGCTCCCGGAGGAGAGGAGGACTTTGGCAGGGCTGATAATGGGTATCTTTGCGGGAGGGGGATGGAATGTCCCCCCCAAGGAGGTGGATTTCTATGGTGTCAAGGGTTGTGTGGAGAGGTTGCTCTTTGAGCTGGGGGCCCCCTTTCCCACTTTTACCTCCGCTGAGGGGATACCCTACCTTCACCCAAGTAAGGGGGCGGTCGTAAAGGTGGAGGCAGAGGGGGTAGGGGTGTTGGGTGAGATACACTCTGAGGTTGCCAAGGCCTATGAACTCCCATCCGGAGTATATATCTTTGAACTCGATCTCCCCTGCCTGCTGGAGCACTGCCGCAGCGGGATAAAATTTACCCCCCTTCCCAGGTTCCCATCTGTGGCCAGGGATGTGGCGGTGGTAGTGAATGAAGAGGTGAGAGCTGGAGAGATAACGGAGGTTATTAGGGGGGTGGGGAACAGGTTTATGGAATCGGTGGAGGTCTTTGACTGCTATCGGGGCGCTTCTATCCCTCCAGGGCAGAAAGGGTTGGCCTTCAGGATAAGGTATCGGTCGCCAGAGAGGACCTTGACCGATGAGGAGGTGAACGGATTTCATCAAGAGGTATTGGAGAGGTTAGAGGAGGTCGGTGGGTTGATGATCAGGTAGATAGTAAAGGAGGTGAGGGAATGACCAAGGCTGACATCGTGGAGGCTGTCTATGAAAAGGTGGGATTTTCCAAGAAGGAAACGGCTCAAATGGTGGAGATGGTCTTCGAGATCATTAAAGAGACCCTAGAGCAGGGAGAGAAGATCAAGGTCTCCGGTTTCGGCAACTTTGTGGTCAAGGAGAAGAGGGCGAGAAAGGGGAGAAATCCCCAGACAGGGAAGGAGATAGAGATCTCCGAGCGAAAGGTCTTGACCTTCAAGCCGAGCCAAGCCTTGAAAAGATTGTTGAATGCTTAAAGGTCCTTTCCCGTGGTGATGGGAAAGCTTGTTCATCTTGATAAGCTTTATTATCGTATTGGTGAGGTCAGCCGCATCACGGGGGTAAAACCCCATGTGCTGAGGTACTGGGAGCAGGAGTTCAAATTGCGCCCCCAAAGGCTGGGAGGGGCGCAGCGATACTACAAACAGGAAGACCTGGAGATGATCCTCACCATCAAAAAGCTCCTTTATGAAGACAGGTTTACTATTGCGGGGGCCAGGAAGAGGATCCAAGAGTTGAGCCGCCGCAGGAGGGGGCAATTGGAGATGGAGTTTTTAAAGGAAGGCTACAAAGAGGTCTTGCGGGATGTCAAGACGAAGTTGAAGGAGATAAAGGAGACACTTGACTAAGGAAAGGGAATCTGCCATGATAGATCTTGGTGCGGGGCGTAGCGCAGTCTGGTAGCGCACTGGTATGGGGTGCCAGTGGTCGGAGGTTCAAATCCTCTCGCCCCGACCATCCTTGAACGACGTTTCTAGATTTTATTCCCTCTATCGTTTTCCTTCTGTCCTATGAACTGAAAATGAAGATTTTGGTTACCAATGACGACGGTGTTTTCTCTGAAGGACTACGCATCTTGGCCCAGAAGATGGAGGTCTTGGGGGAGGTTTATATAGTGGCACCGGACCGAGAGCGAAGCGCCGTCGCCCATTCTTTAACCCTCCATCGTCCCCTGCGGGTGGAAGAGGTCTCCCCGCGGGTCTATGCGGTGGATGGAACGCCGGTGGATTGTGTCAACCTTGCAGTCTATGGCATCCTCAGGGCACACCCCGACCTCGTCGTCTCAGGGATAAACCAGGGGCCCAATTTGGGAGAAGATGTGGTATATTCAGGTACGGTCTCAGCCGCCTTTGAGGCCACCTTCCTGGGGATACCCGCCTTTGCCATCTCGCTGGCCTCCAGGAAGGACTTCAAGTATCAGGTGGCGGCCAACTTTGCCCTGAAGGTGGCCAGATATATCATACAGGTGGGGCTTCCCAAGGAGACCTTTTTAAACATCAACGTCCCCAACGTGGAGGAGGATGATATACACTCTTACAAGATCACCCGCCAAGGCAAGAGGGTCTTCGGGGATGCGGTGGTGGGAAAGGTCGATCCTCGGGGCAAAAAGTACTATTGGATAGGGGGCGAGGAACAGGGATTTCAGGAAATAGAGGGGACGGATTTTCACGCCATAGCTAACCATTATATTTCTGTGACCCCCTTATGCATGGATTTGACCAACGACTCCGCTGTGATAGAGCTGGAGGGGTGGAGGCTATAGTACTCGAACAGGAGGGAGAAAGATGAGGTTGGCAGGAAAGGTTGCTTTGGTCACAGGGGCGGGAAGGGGGATGGGCAGAAGCTATGCCCTTGGGCTGGCCAAGGAGGGGGCGGCAATAGCAGTCAATGACCTCGAGGCAGACGAAGCTGCAAAAACGGCCAAAGAGGTAGAGGCCCAAGGCGGCAGGGCCCTGACCCTGGGAGGGGATGTATCCAAGAGCCAAGACGTAGGGCTTATGGTCAATGAGGTTACGAGGGCCTTGGGAAAGGTCGATATCCTCATCAACAACGCCGGGGTCAACCCCTTCATCCTCCCTGCCGAGCGGATAGGGGAGGAAGGTTGGGACCAGGTTATGGATGTCAACTTGAAAGGGGTATTCCTCTGTTGCCAAGCGGTCTTTCCAATGATGAAGGATCAGGGAGGAGGTCGGATCGTAAACATATCCTCCCAGGCAGGCCTCTTTGGTGAACAAGGTCTGCTACCTTACTGTGTGAGCAAGGCAGGGGTACTGGCCCTCACCAGGGTCTTGGCCTATGAATGGACTCAGTACGGGATCTATGTGAACGCCGTTGCCCCCGGTTTTATCGCCGGGGGGATGAATGAACCCATCTTGGGGAAGACGGAGCTGGTATCAGCCTTGGCGGGGAGAGTGCCGCTGAAGAGGTTCGCCGATCCCGAGGAGGTGGTCTCGGTGGTGATATTCCTCTGCTGTGAGGAGGCGAGCTATATCAATGGGGCAACCATTGTGGTGGACGGGGGGATGACCGGTTACCCCCCCAACCCCATTATTGATTTGCTCGGGCGGAAATGAAAGTCATTTCCCTTTATACCGAGGCAAAAAGGACTAAAATATACGTATGGGATAAGATTAAACGAAGGAGAATAAGAGCAGAAAGGAGGGAAAGAGTATGAAGATCACTTTGAGTATCATCAAGGCCGATATAGGGAGTATAGGGGGGCACATCAAACCCAGCAAGCAATTGCTCGAGAGCGTTAGGGAATTTGTGGATAACAACGGCAAGGGTCTGATAGATGACTTTTATGTGAGCCACACCGGAGACGATATAGCCCTGCTCTTCTCCCACCAAAAGGGGACGCTGAATGAGGATGTCCACAAGCTGGCCTGGGAGGCCTTCCTGGCAGGGACCGAGGTGGCCAAGGAACAGGGCCTCTACGGTGCTGGGCAGGACCTATTGAAGGATGCCTTTTCCGGCAATGTCAAGGGCATGGGGCCCGCGGTGGCGGAGATGGAGTTTGAGGAGAGGCCCAATGAGCCCTTCCTCTTTTTTGCCGCGGATAAGACCGATCCCGGGGCGTATAACCTGCCTGTCTTTCTCGCCTTTGCCGATCCGATGTTTTGCCCTGGCCTGATGTTGAGCCCCTCCATGGCCAAGGGGTTTAAATTCACCATTATGGACGTGGCATACACCGAGGGGGACAAGATTATAGAGCTGAATGCCCCCGAAGACCTCTACGATATCGCTGCCCTTTTGCGGGACACCGAGCGTTTTGTGATCGAGAGCATCCACTCCCGCAATACAGGAGAGATAGCCGCTTCGGTGAGTACCTCCCGCCTGCACAACATTGCGGGGAAATATACAGGAAAGGACGACCCGGTGATGCTTGTAAGGGTCCAAGGGAGTTTTCCTGCCACAGGTGAGGTCCTCGCACCTTACAGCATCGGGCACTATGTGGCAGGGTTTATGAGGGGGAGCCATACCGGTCCCCTTATGCCCTTGTGCATCAACTCCCCGGTCTCATATTTTGACGGCCCCCCGATGGTGTCATGCCACGCCTTCTGTGTCCATAATGGCAAGTTCACCGAACCTGCCGACGCCTTTGATCACCCCTTCTGGGACTATGTGCGGGAAAAGGTGGCGAGAAAGGCCGTCGAGCTGAGAGAACAGGGATTTTCTGGGATGGCCATGCTCCCATACAGTGAGCTGGAGTACGGCGGGATTGTGGAGAAGATGAAACGCCTGGACAAACTGTTCAAGGTTCGAGGTTAGGGAAAGGGGCGGGGATCATCCCCGCCTTTTTGGTTATGGGAAAGTTGGTCTACATCAAGACCTTCGGTTGTCAGATGAACGAGCACGACTCCGAGCGCATGCTCGCCCTATTGGAGGGGTGTGGCTATCAGGGGACACAGAGATGGGAGGAGGCCCACCTGATACTTGTAAATACCTGCACGGTCAGGGAAAAACCGGAGCAGAAGGCCTACAGCATATTGGGACGTTTCCAGAGATTAAAGGAGAAAGGCCCTGGCATGATATTGGGCGTGGCTGGCTGTTTGGCCCAACAGGAGAGGGAGCGAATGTTGACCAGATTTCCCTCTCTCGACTTTGTCCTTGGGCCCGGTAAGAGCCACCACCTCCCAGAGGTCTTGAGAGAGGTGGAGAAAGGGCGCAAGGGGTTGTGCGAGGTGGGCTTTGAGGATCACCCCTCCATGGGCGTCCTCCTTCCCAGCGCCAAGCAGCTGCGCGCCTATGTCACCATCATGG
The DNA here is from genome assembly GCA_019308925.1 of Deltaproteobacteria bacterium. Taxonomy (NCBI): domain Bacteria; kingdom Pseudomonadati; phylum Myxococcota; class Myxococcia; species Deltaproteobacteria bacterium. Next base: position 8,501 of record JAFDHG010000027.1, on the reverse strand, counting down.
AGGGGTGCGACAATTTCTGTAGTTATTGTATTGTCCCCTATGTGCGGGGGAGGGAGCGGAGCCGACCAAGCCGCGAGATCCTGACCGAGATAGAGACCTTGGTCCAGATGGGGACAAAGGAGGTGACCCTTTTGGGCCAAAATGTAAACTCCTACGCTAAAAGTGATCCAGATGAGTTGACTTTCCCCTGGCTGTTGTCTAAAATAGATAAAATTCAAGGGCTGGAGAGGATCAGGTTCACCACCTCCCATCCCAAGGATCTCACCGAGGAGCTCATTGAGGCATTTGCGAGGTTAAAACGGCTATGCGAGCATATTCACCTCCCCTTTCAGGCGGGATCCAACGCAGTGCTGGAGAGGATGAACAGGGGTTATATGAGGGATGAGTATTTGGCCAAGATCAGGAGGTTGAGGGAGGTAGCCCCCAACATCAGCATTACAGCTGATGTAATGGTGGGCTTTCCAGGGGAGGGAGAGGAAGACTTCGCCCAGACCCTGGATCTTTTGCAGGAGGTAGAATTCGACGGGCTCTTTTCCTTTAAGTACTCCCCCCGCAAAGGGACAAGAGCAGCCCGTTGGAGGGATGATGTGTCCCCTGAGGTGAAGCAAAGGCGTCTGGAGATACTACAGGGGCTCCAGCGGGGGACAACCCTGAAGAAGAATAAGGAATTGGAGGGGAAAGTAACAGAGGTCTTGGTGGAGGGGTACAGCCGGAACTCCCCCCAGGAGATGATGGGCAGAACTAGGTGTAATCGGATCGTCAATTTCCCCGGAGGGTCCGAGTTGGTGGGAGAGTTGGTCAGGGTGAAGATAGGGGAAGGTTTGCCAAACTCCTTGCGAGGAGAGCTTTGTTGATAAGGAGGAGAGAAGGAATGTTTAGGGAGATGAAGGTAAGCGGCTTGACGGTAGATCCTTTTACTAATACCCCCATTGTGTTGCTAAAGGATTTGGAGGAGAAAGAGGTCGTACCGATTTGGATAGGATTTTTTGAGGCCAGCGCCATCGCCACCCAATTGGAGAAGGTCCAGCTCTCCAGGCCAATGACCCATGACCTGATGAAGAATGTCTTGGACACCTTAGGGATCAAGGTCATCAAGATAGAGGTCAATGACCTGCGGGAAAATACCTTTTATGCCATCATCCACCTAGAAATGGATGGGGCACAATACGCCATCGACGCCCGGCCCAGTGACTCCATTGCCTTGGCCCTGAGGACCAATTCCCCCATCTATGTAGAGGAAGAGGTGATCGAGAAGTCGAGCAAGATAGATCTGCGCCAGCATAAGGAGGGAGAGGAGGAACTGGATGAAGTCCTGGAGGGCCTCTCCTCCAAGGACTTTGGCAAATATAAGATGTAGGGGATAGGGGTGACTCTTCCTCAGGCCCTCGACTCCTTGGCCCCTTTTTAGCCACTTTTTGGGAGAAGGGCCTTTTTGTTTACTGTGAAAATGCCTTTTCACGGTAAACAGAGCTTTGAAGCGGTTATGAACCCTGAAGGTCGTCTCTCCAGGAGGCTGCAGAGACAGGTCAAAGACCTGTTAGGGGAGTTTGAGGGGGTTTACCCCCTCAAAGATGGTTCCCAAAAAGGAAGGACGCATTTTTCATCAGCGAGGGGTGATGGCAAACCCTCATGAGGGTTTGGGGATATGATCTATGATAGACCTACACACCCATTCCTTGTTTAGCGATGGGGAGCTTGTCCCCACTGAGCTGGCCAGGAGGTTTGAGGTGGCTGGCTACCGGGCCCTGGCCATCACCGACCACGGTGACCTCTCCAATCTTGAGCTGATCATTCCACAGCTCGTGGTCTTTTGTGAGGGGATCAATCGTCAGGGTGGGATAAAGGTGATCCCGGGGATCGAGCTGACCCACGTCCACCCTGCGACTATACCGGAGTTGGTTAGCAGGAGCAGGGATTTAGGGGCCAAGCTGATCCTGGTCCACGGAGAGAGCATAGTGGAGCCGGTAGCGCCAGGGACCAACAGGATGGCCATAGAGGCCTGTGCGGACATCCTGGCCCACCCAGGCTTGATCACAGAGGAGGAGGTCTTATTGGCCAAGGAGTATTCCGTATACCTCGAGCTGACCTCCCGCAAGGGTCATTCTTTGACTAACGGTCATGTGGCCAGGCTGGCCCAAAGGATAGGGGCCTCCTTGGTGCTCAATAGCGATGCCCATGCCCCTGGCGATATCTGGCCAGCAGCTCGCCTGCAGGAGATCGTCCTAGGGGCTGGCCTTATGGAGGAGGATTTCCAAAAAATGATGGAAAATGCAGGACAAATTGTGGAGCGATGTCTGACCTCAGGGAGATAGTGCCCGACTATATCCTGAGTCTGCCTCCCTACCCCAAGGGGAGGGAGTGGCGGGGAGAGGAGGATATCATCCGCCTCTCAGCCAATGAAAACCCCCTGGGACCCTCCCCAAAGGCCTTGGATGCTATAGCCCAGGCCCTGAAGGGCCTTCATCGATACCCCGATGGGACAGGGAGAGACCTCAAGGAGAAGCTGGCACAGAAGTTGGGACTCTCTCCTGACAACATCATCCTGGGCAATGGTTCCAATGAGGTCATCGAGATGGCCACAAGGATCTTCTTAAAGGGGGGTGAAGAGGTATTGTTGCCTGAGCCCACGTTCGCCTATTACAGGATTGCCGCCCAGGCCCAAGGGGGTGATTGTGTCCCAGTTCCCCTCAGGGATTTTAAGATCGATTTGGCGGGGATGGCCAAGAAGTTGAGCCCTAAAACCAAGCTGATCTTTTTGAGCAATCCCAACAATCCCACAGGGACCACCTTTACCCGTTCAGAGTTCAAGGACTTCCTGGCCGATCTTCCCTCCCAGGTGGTGGTCCTTGTAGACGAGGCCTACGGCGAATATGTGACGGCCGCCGATTATCCCCTCTATCAAGATTACCTGCAGGGAGAAAGGTGGGTCATCACTACCAAGACCTTTTCCAAGTTCTATGGACTGGCGGGTCTCAGGATAGGGTATGGGATAGCCCGAGAGGAGCTGATAGAGCAGATGGAGAAGGTGCGGCAACCCTTTAGCGTCAATTTTTTGGCCTTGGTGGGAGCTGAGGCCGCCCTAGAAGATGAGGAGCACGGGGAAAAGACGACCCGAATGAACGAAGAGGGGAAGGAGTATCTTTACGGGGAACTGGCCCGTCTAGGCCTTTCTTTTGTCTCCAGTGCGGCCAATTTTATCCTCGTTTCATTTGGGTTCCATACTCCCCGACTGGTGGAGGAGCTCCTGCAGGAGGGGATAGTAGTGCGGAGCATGGAGGGGTATGGCCTTGGGGAGTATTTAAGGGTTACCATAGGCCTCCCTGAGGAGAACAAGAGGTTTATCCAGGCCCTGGAGAGGTGGCGAAAAGGCTCTTAATAGTCATTGATGGCCCGGCCGGGGCCGGTAAGAGCACGGTGGCCCGTATACTGGCCAGGAAGTTGGGATATAGATATCTCGATACCGGTGCCACCTATCGGGTAGTGGCCCTGAAGGCCAAGCAAGAGGGGGTAGGCCCCGAGATGACCGAGGAGTTGCGCAGGTTGTGTGCCCAGATCGAGATAAGGTTTGAAGATACACAGGAGGGACAGAGGGTCTACAGCGACGGCAGGGATGTCACCGAAGACATTAGGACCCCTGAGATAAGCATGATGGCCTCCAGGATCTCCCAGGAAAGGGTGGTCAGGAAGGCCATGGTGGATCTGCAGAGGAGGTTGGGAGGCCCGGGGGTGGTAGCCGAGGGGAGGGATATGGGGACGGTGGTCTTCCCTCAGGCAGAAGTCAAGTTTTACCTGGACGCCACCCCCCAGGAGAGGGGTACTAGGAGGCATAAAGAGCTCCTGGACAGAGGGACCTCCCCCATTCTCTCCCAGGTAATAGAGGAGACCATCAAGCGCGACCAGGACGACCAGAACAGAGAAATCGCCCCCTTGCAGATGGCACAGGATGCCATCTACATAGATTCCACCGGGATGAGTGCAGAGGAAGTGGGGGAGAGGATGCTGGTGGAGATCGAGGAGAGGCGCTAATCAATGCAGGTGGTGGTGGCTGATAGCGCAGGCTTTTGTTTTGGGGTAAAGAGGGCCATCAAGATGGCCTTTGCTGCAGCCCGGAGGTCTCCTAACCCGATCTATTCCCTGGGTCCCCTGATACACAACCCCCAGGTGGTGGGGAAATTGGAGGAGGTGGGGGTAAGGGTCATGGAGGATCTGGATACGGTGCAGGATGGCACGGTGATCTTTCGCTCTCACGGGGTCACCCTGGAGGAGACGAATTTGGCCCGAGAACGAAGGCTGAAGATAGTGGATGCCACCTGCCCCTTTGTCAAGAAGGCCCAGAAGTATGCCTCCTCCCTCAGCACAGGGGGGTATCTGGTGGTGATCGTAGGGGATAAGGGTCATCCAGAGGTCCGGGGCATCCTCAGTTACATAAAGGGGGAGGGATTGGTCACCGAGTCCGCCCAGGGGCTGAGGACGCTGTCAGGGGTGAAGAAGTTGGGGGTGATAGCCCAGACCACGCAGTCCTACAAGAACTTTCAGGAGGTGGTGTCCCAGGCCCTACTGGTGGCCCGGGAGGTCAGGGCCTTTAACACCATCTGTGACGCCACCCATATCCGCCAGCAGGAATCAGTGAAGCTGGCCCAAGAGGTGGACTGTATGATAGTCATTGGTGGTTATAACAGCGCCAATACCACCCGGCTGGCGAACCTCTGTCGGCAGGTACAGCCCAATACCCATCATGTAGAGACTGAGGGGGAGCTTGGCCTCTCCTGGTTTAAGGAGGTGCAAAGGGTGGGGATTACCGCTGGCGCCTCTACCCCCAGTTGGTTGATCGATAGGGTAAAGGGGGACGTGGCGAAGATCGCCCCGTAATTCAATAGTTCTCCCGCCTTAACTTAGTGGAATTGAGAAGGTTCAAGGAGGTTAAAATGAAGGGTTCTAGGATTCCAGGATTCTAGTGTATTTCACTCGACCACTGGACCCCTTGGCCCCTGGAACCCTATGATTTGAATCCTCCAATACTTGGTCCCTTTTGGGCGACTTTTTTGGAGAAGAGCCAATTTTTATTTTTGGTTTTTCTTCTTTTTTGTGGTATATAAGTTACCGTGGAAATACTTCACGGTAAATTGAGCCTGAAAGAGATTTTGGCCCTTAAGGTTTTTCAAACTTACTTCAGGGAGCTTCGCCCCCTGAAACCCCCAAAAGGTATCTCCTCTTTGGGGGACTGGGGACCAGAGACCCCCAGAGGGACAGGTCGTAGGCCTGTCGGGGGAGATTGAGGGGGCCGTGCCCTCTCAAAGTGAAGTTCAAATAAGGGAGGGCGGTATTTTCATGGGTGGGGGAGAAGGTAAACCCTCATAAGGGTTTAGGTTCTATGGGGAAAATATCTTAGGGGGTGTAGGGTTAATGGAGGAAAAAAGGGAGATAAACGATGAACAACCAAATGCAGTGCAGGGGGATAATGACCTGCGTGAGTTCTACGAAAAGACCTTCCGGGAGATAGAGGAAGGGGAGATCATCAGGGGAAGGGTGATCGAGGTGGGGAAGGACTTTGTGACCATCGATGTGGGTTATAAATCGGAGGGGCAGATATCAGTGTCTGAGTTTTACACCCGGGAGCGCACACTAGAGGTGAAAGAGGGGGATGTGGTTGACGTCTATCTGGAGCGAAGGGAAGATGAAGAGGGGATGATCATCCTCTCCAAAGAGAAGGCTGACAAGATGAAGGTCTGGGATGAGGTCAGCCGGGCATGTCAGAGAGGGGATGGGGTGATTGAGGGAGTCGTGGTCTCACGGGTAAAGGGTGGTTTGACGGTGGACGTGGGGGTCCCCGCCTTTTTACCGGGTTCCCAGATCGATCTTCATCCGGTGCGGGATTTTGATAAGCTCATCGGCAAGAGCTTCAAGTTTAAGGTACTAAAGTTTAATCGCCGGCGAGGGAATATCGTGCTGTCCCGCCGGGCCCTTCTGGAGGAGGAGAGGGAGACCCTGAGGAAGGAGACCCTGAGCAAATTATACGTGGGGGCGGTGGTGGAGGGGACTGCCAAGAGCCTCACGGACTACGGGGTCTTTATCGACCTGGGGGGGATAGATGGATTGTTGCACATTACCGATATCTCATGGGGGAGGGTGGGTCACCCCTCCGAACGCTTTTCCATTGGAGATCGGATCAAAGTGCAGGTAATCAACTTCGATGAGAATACTGGGAGGGTATCCTTGGGCCTGAAACAGCTTACCCCCGATCCGTGGAGCTTGGTGGAGGACAAATACCCTGTAGGTTCCAGGGTGAGGGGAAGGGCGGTAAGCATCACAGACTATGGGGTCTTTGTGGAACTGGAGGAAGGGATGGAGGGCTTGGTGCATGTTTCAGAGATGTCGTGGACCAAGAAGATCAGGCACCCCTCCAAGTACGTAAATATCGGCGACATCATAGAGGCGGTAGTATTAAACCTAGATACGGAGAGAAGGCGTATCTCCCTTGGGATGAGACAGGTCGAGCCCAACCCCTGGGATATCATTGAGGATAAGTACCCCGTGGGTACCAAGATCGTAGGACAGGTCAAGACGGTGACTGATTTCGGAATCTTCATCGGGATGGATGAGGGGATCGATGGCTTGGTGCATGTTTCAGAGATGTCATGGACCAAGAAGATCAAAAACCCTGCCGATATTTATAAAAGAGGGCAAGAGGTAGAGGCCATCGTCCTGAAGATAGATAAGGAGAACGAGAGGTTTTCTTTGGGGGTAAAGCAGCTTCGGCCAGATCCATGGGAGATGGCCCCGCAAAAATATAGGGTGGGGCAGGTGGTCACCGGGAAAATCACCGGCCTCACCGAATTTGGGGCCTTTGTAGAGTTAGAGGAAGAGTTAGAGGGTTTGATCCATGTATCTGAGCTCGGCACAGGCTCGGAAAAGGTGGAACGCCCCTCTGATGTCCTGAAGGTCGGGGACACTGTCACCGCTATCATCCTGAGTATCGATCATAAAGAGAGAAAGATAGGCCTGAGCATCAAGGGGCTGATGCGTAAAAGAAAGAAGGAAGAGATGAAGAGGTATATGGGGGGTGAGGAAGAGATCACCCTCAAGCTAGGGGAGGTAATCCAGGAGAAATTGCAAAAGAACCGCTCCCACCAGGGGAACGAGGATAAGGAGGAATGAGGGAGGTATATGTCGACAACAATGCCACCACCCGCGTGGCGCCCGAGGTCTTGGAGGAGATGCTCCCTTATTTTTGTGACCTCTACGGGAATCCCTCCAGTGTCCACCGCTTTGGCGGTAAGGTAGGAGAAAAGGTAAGGGAAGCCCGAGAGCGGGTGGCCGACCTTTTGCAGGCCCATCCCGACGAGATCGTCTTCACAAGCTGTGGCACCGAGAGCGACAATGCGGCCATCAGGGGTACTCTTGCTTCCTATCCCGAAAAAAGGCACATCGTGACCACCAAAGTAGAGCACCCCGCCGTGTTAAACCTCTGCAGATATTTGGAGGGGAAGGGGTATGAGGTGACCTATTTGTCTGTAGATAACAAGGGGATGGTCGATCTGGATGAGCTCAGGGAGGCTATCACCGATGATACAGCTCTCGTGAGCATTATGTACGCCAACAATGAGACCGGGGTTATCTTCCCCATCGAGGAAGTAGGGGAGATCGTCAAGCAGAGGGGGATAGTGTTTCACTGCGATGCAGTGCAGGCCGTGGGGAAGATCTCCACTGACATGCGATCCAGCACCATCGACTTGCTCTCCCTCTCCGGACACAAGCTCCATGCCCCCAAAGGGATTGGGGCCCTATACATGAGAAGGGGGGTTGGGTTTGTCCCCTATTTCATTGGCGGACACCAAGAAGGGGGGCGCAGGGGAGGAACGGAAAACGTCCCCTCCATCGTCGGTTTGGGAAAGGCCTGTGTGCTAGCCAAGGAGACGATGGCCGAAGAGCAGCAGAGGATAGAGGCCCTACGGGATCGGTTGGAGAAAAGGATTTTGGAGAGGGTACCCGGCGTCTTAATCAACGGGCATCGAGCGAGAAGGCTTCCCAACACCACCAATATGAGCTTTGAGGCGGTGGAAGGGGAGGCCGTCTTGTTGATGTTGAGTGAGGAGGGGATCGCTGCCTCTTCGGGTTCTGCCTGTAGCTCAGGAGAGCCAGAGCCCTCCCATGTCCTCATGAGCATGGGCGTCCCCTATGCGGCCATTCACGGTACCGTCCGCTTCTCCCTCGGCAGGTATAATACCGAGGAGGAAATAGATTATATTTTGGAAAAACTTCCCCCCATCATCCAAAGGCTACGAGAGATTTCCCCCGATTGGTCCGAGGGGAAAAGGGCTGCAGGTTAGGCCCAGATATCCGTCCATCCCACTTTATGATTGACATTTCCGTTTGCCTCTTTTATAATTCAATTAATGAATTCAATTTTTGAAAAATAGAAAAAATGGGGACCTTTAAGGAGATCAGGGAACTTGAACTTCTGGAGGACTTGTCAGAAGAGTCCGAGGCCCGTCAGGTAGATC
>JAFDHG010000026.1 GCA_019308925.1 Deltaproteobacteria bacterium | reverse complement strand
ATTAAGTAGATAAGACTAAGTAAGGTAAGAAAAATAATTAATGTGGGGTGAAAAAGTTTATATGCACCATTCACATTTTTAAACTTGTCTTTGGCTATACAGGAGTTTATAAATACTTGCTTTTCTAAGTCACCCCAGCGATTTTCTAATGTAGCATTTTTAAAATTTTGATATCCCATATCAGTTATATCTCTCCAGAAAATAAAAGACTTATAATCTTTTTCTCTCAAACTCTCTTTCGGACTTGTTCTTGGTTTTATTGTATTGATAAAGCAATAAAAAAATTTAAATATGCAGTACAAGAATAAGACACAGAGAATTCCAATGGCTACTTTCCAGATAGAATATACGCTCATATTCAAAAGGATATCAATCATCTTTTTTATCTGCGAGACTGCTACACCTAATATTACAAGATAAATGGCTAAAAGAAAGTTAATTTTATTATCAGCCATTTTTATTTGGTCTATCACATATGCTAATTGCCATTTAAAAAATTCGACCTTCTCCTTATAAGGGTAAAAGTCTTTATCGTTATTCATACCCTCACCCTCGTCACTTTATTCGTATCATTCCCAAACACATCCACAACCTTCACCATGATCTGGTATTCTCCCGGCTCTTCATACCTGTGTCTTGCCTTATAATCTACTTTTGGATTTTTCTTTGTCCTAAAACTTTGCCATTGGTTGTGGAAGGTGTCGCCTTTGTAGTCCCAATCTATTGCCCAATAATCTATAAGTTCTCTTGAATCCCTCACCTTGCTTGCGATCTCGGCAAGCTCAGCAGTTGGCGGAATTTGAAAGTCGGTGATTTGGAGAGTTGCTTCTTTATCTTCCACCTTCATCTCAATCTCAAGATAAGCCACCTGAGCAAATTTTACATACTTCGCCAAATCTTTTTCAATTGCTTCATCGGGTATTTTCAGTAACTGTAAGTCAAAACCAACAAGGGCAGATTTTATTTCGTTTACAGAAGGAATTTGAATAAGCCTTAAATCAACTCCGTTCTTCTTTGCCAGCTCTTTTCCTAACTCATTTACCTCATAGCTCCAGTCCCAACCCAGGACATCTGCTTTGTAGAAATTATTGGCTCTGCATTCAATTACTACCTTTTCGATCTCCTCCATCGTAACAGGGGCATTCAAAGGACCAATATGAACTGCCCTTTCTTCTTTTCTCCCGTGCAAATATCTAAAATGTTTTAAGGCTTGAGATTGATAGAGCTTAAGCATAAAGGCAAGATATTCATCTTCTCTCTCCTGCCAGTAAACCGTTTCATAGTTCCCGATATTCCAGAGCTCAAAAGGTCTTGCTGGTTTTTCGTATTTCTTGCCATCATTCTGCAAATCCTTTGAGTTGTGCATATCCAAAAGCCTCTTTCTCGTAACCTGAATGGCAAACTTGGATAAATCAGATCCTATCCATCGCCTGCCGAGCTTTTCTGCAACTGCTAAGGTTGTGCCAGAACCGCAGAATAAATCAGCAACAATATCGCCGGGGTTGGAGGAAGCAAGGATGATGCGCTTTAAGAGGGCTTCGGGCTTTTGGGTATCAAAGTCTAAGATCTCGCTCCTAACTCTGTCGGTGGTGTGAATATCATTCCACCAATCTTCAACTGGTTTCCCCCTTTTTTCTAATTCTTCAGCCTTACTTTCTTTTACTGTCCCCTTATAGGCCAATATCTCACCTGATTTTGCAACATGTATCCCTGACTTGTATTGGACGAATATTTGATTGAAGGTAAAATTATTCGTCTTTGTATAACGAAGAATTATGTCATGTTTTCTCGCAAAGTCTGTTAATGTATGTCCTGGTCCCGTATAACACCAAACAATTTCATTTCTACAATTCTCATACCCAAAAATCTCATCCATCATCACCTTAACATAATGTCCCACATGCCAGTCCAAATGGACATAAATAGACCCATTCTCAGTTAGCAGCTCTCTCATCAAAACCAACCGCTCATACATATACCTGAGATAAGAGGCAATCCCACCACTCCATGTATCTTTGTATGCCCTCTCTTCTATTATTGAAGGCTCTTTTTCTATCCTCTCGTCTCCTAATTTTGTTCTTATTGTAAAATCTGCACCTGTGAAAAACGGCGGGTCGATGTAAATTAGATTTACCTTTCCTGCCCAGCCCTGCTTTATCAAAGAAGACATAACTAATTTGTTATCGCCCCACATAAGCAGATTCTTCCAGTCCTTTGGGTAGTTTTCAGGATATTCATCCTCTGGATATATCTGTGATGGGTCAAAAAGTCCTCCCTCTAATTCTTTTAGTCTTGGTTTGTTTACCGTCTCCACAGCCTGAAAAGGAAGATTGGGCATATCTTGCGGCCTCTTCTCCCCTTTCTCATATTTGTCATATTTCTCTGCCCAGAGCAGTTCCACATATTTTTTGTTTTCAGCCACCTTTATCATCTCCTTGAAACAGATGCCGCCATTTCATATAATTGTTCATAACCGAACTATTTCGTTTATGCTTTCAAATCGGCATATTTTGCGAAGTACTTCGTTTACCCCGTTAGATAGCAAGCATCTAACGGGGTTTATGCCCGAATGTTCTTCTCCTTTGCAGACTCAATACTTACCTCTTTAACAGGGAAACTGATTTCTATAAACCTCTTCATGCACCATCCTTCAAATTTTTTAAAACCTTTTGGATCAAGGGTTCTACCTGTGGAATACGATTCTTAATTGTATGCCAAACAAGATCATACTTAATCCCAAAATAGAAATGAATAAGTTTATCTCTGAAACCAGCCATTTCTCTCCATGGAATGTCAGGATACATTTGTTTTACATCCTCTGGGACATTTTTAGTAGCTTCACCGATAATTTCAAACTTTCTAATTACTGCGCTTGATTTCTCATCGTTCACCTTGAAATCTTCAAATTCCACTCCTTCTACAAATCTCTCTATTGCGGACATCGCCTCTAAAATATCCTTTAGATAGAGTTTTGGATCCCTCATAAATAAATAGCCTCCCTTAAGATGTTTTTCTTTATTTCTGCTCTGATCGCATCGTAAGGAACAACATCAACTTTGAGACCAATCTTTTCTTCAAGAAAAAGTGAAAGCCCCACAAAATGGATAAGATCCGCATCACTTTCAAATTCAACAAGAACGTCAAGATCGCTTTTTTCATGCTCTTCACTCCTTACAAAAGAGCCGAAAATTCCTTTTATGCGAGCTTTATACTTCCGCTCAGCTTCGCCAGCGACCTCTTTGAGAAGTATCATAATTTCTTCTACTTTCATGCCTTTACCCCCGTATTCTTCCATTCCTCTAGAGGAACTATAAACCTCACAACCTCGACCTTTTCCTGAACATTTAAATTCTCTAAGGGGTTATTGATTATGTAAAGGGTTGGATTTACGGCTGCATTGGCGATCACATAAAGCCAGTACTGTTCTTTGAATCTCTTTGCTTTAAACCATTCATTGCAAGTAAGAGCCACAAGACCTTCGTCCTTCCTCGCCTTAACCTCTATATATCTAATTTAAGCAGTTCAGATTCCAATTCAGGGCCACTTAATCTTCTTTTGATATACTCGTTCATTAGACACATGTTCATATCCTCCTTTTAAACTTTGCACAATGTCGTATAACGGTTTCGGTGTATGCGAAGTTGTGCCGAAGGCACAAATTGGGTGAGCGTAGCGAACCACAAACACCGTGTTATACGCTGTTCCGCCATCATTCCTCAAAATCAACCCATCCATTTCTCTCATCAAAAATCACCCGAAATTTGTCAAATATGTCCATTCTTCCCATAAGCATCGGTACTTCTTCAACTAATGCCCACGCTATCCTCACTTTCAGCCTCTTGCCATTCAACACCAAAGTGACCTCCTTGAGAATATAAGGAACTCCTGCTCCTGAAACTCCCTTAATTTCTTGGATGGCGTCTTCTCCCTCTTGCTTAAAGCCAAGCGCTCTACCAAAACGAAAAGGTATCATTGAGACATCAGCACCTGAATCTATGTACATCGGTATTTCCACAGCAAAACCATTATTCTCCAAAATCACCTCTGCTACAGGGCGAAGAACGATTCCTAAGCTACTTCTTTCTTCTCTGAATCTTTGATGTATCATAGTACTAATACCCTTTCCTCGGGCACTTTCGCTACAAAGGGTCTTTCGTGGGGATATTCTCGCCGCACTCTATCGAGCATTTCCTCGATATTCTCCCCCTTTGCCACCACCTCACCATCTACAATGATCACGTATTTATTCTCTAAACCCGTTTTATCGAGTGCTATATATGCGTCGGAATTTTTACTCATGGCTCTACCTCCTTTACATTAAAAATTGGCATCAATTTTTTTAATACTAACGGCGGAATTGCGTATAACGTTCCGAGCGTATCTGAAGTTCCCCGAAGGGGCATTTGGGCGTAGTGCCGAAGACACGGAGCCAGATACGCTCTGTTATACGCCGTGCCTTTATTAGACTGGCTTAACTTGTTTTCCCAACAATTTGAGGTATTCAAAGAAACTTAATCCTTCAAGTTGCGCTTCTTTAGCAATGATTTTCCTTGCGATATGAACTTGCTGTAAAGCAGGGTCGTCTGGGAACTCCTTTTCTACCGTCCTTCTTATTTCCTCGATATCTTTTTCTTTAATTTTGCTCATATTTTCTCCTCCTATAGCAATTCCGCAGGTGTTATAATTTCTATTTGTCTCAAGTTATTTAAAGTATTTACCATCCTCACTATGTCTCTCGTTTTCCTCCTCACTATGTGTTTGAAGTTCCAACTCAAAAGATAGTCTAGCTCGTTTATAACAGCAATGGCAATATGGTAGGCATCCTCAGAGTAACCTTCAGGAACCGTACCATGGCGAATATACTCGCTCGCTATCCATTCAACGTCATCGGTTAAAGAGAACACCGAAAATCGTGATACTGCATCTTTCATTTTACTTCGGAGTTCCATGTCGGGAGTACGTTCAATCTCAGCAACCGTAATTTCGGAGATGAAAGTCTCAAAATTTCCTATTTCCGCGAAAAAAGCTTCTGTGAGTGATTTCCTCTCTGGATTCCTTTCATCAAATAGCGCTGAAATTGCCGAAGTGTCCAGATATACTCTCATTTTTCTTCTCATCTTCGTCTACCTCTTATTCTTCTTAGGCATGGCGTATAATTGTTCATAACCGAACTATTTCGTTTATGCTCCCCAATTGGCATATTTTGTGAAGTACTTCGTTTACCCCGTTAGATAGCAAGCATCTAACGGGGTTTATGCACAACTCTAGGTGAAGCCTCAATCCTTCGACTACGCTCAGGATTAATCCTGAGTTAAATCGAAGGGTCAAATTGTGCCTTTTTGCCATTGTCATCTTCTTTTAGAATCCAAAGAGCCTTTAATCCACCTGCATTATTTGCCCATATCTTACTATCAAATCATGTTTTGGTCAATTTATGAAGAACTACCTTAAGATACCGCTTTTTTACAAAGGAATATGAAAAGGTGGGGTTTCAAAAGGCCTCGATGACCTCTACGCTCATGGCCTTAAAAGTAGAAGAAGGGTGCAACATAATGAGGTGTTTTTTGACGCATATATGGGTAGCTAACTGATCTGGTTAAAAGTTGTGGATAGCCGTCGATTTGAAAGATAAGACTACCGCAACACCCTCATGGACATCTAATTCAAAAAGGGACCTTTTCGTAATCAAAGATTTGAAGGTGACCTGTCCCACCCGAACGTGAACCTCATAATAGAATCCTTGATCGACCACCCCGGTGACAGTTCCCCGGAATGAATTTCTCATACTGGAGGTAAGTTCTTCTCTGCTAATGACAATGTCCTCAGGTCTGATCGCTATGTATCCGTGGCTGTTGGTCGGTTCTGTTCCCAGTTCAACTTCCAAATTGTGGATAATGGCCTTTGTACCCCTGAATTCGGCTGCAAAGAGATTCTTCATTCCAACAAAATCAGCCACAAAGGTCGAACTCGGTCTTTGGAAGATGTCTTCTATGTGACCCACTTGCTCTATTCTTCCGTTATTCATTACTGCGGCTCGCCCTGCCAAGGATAGGGCCTCAGCAAAATCATGGGTTACCATTAAGAAGGTCGTATTAGAAGATTGATGAAGCCTCTTGAGCGCGTTTCTGATTTCTTCCCTGAACCCGGGATCGAGTGCAGAGAGGGGTTCATCGAGGAGGAGCACCATGGGTTCGATCATCAACGCTCTTGCCAGGGCGACCCGTTGTTTTTCACCTCCGCTTAAGTTGGTTGGAAGGCGCTGTTGCAGGTGAGAAAGATTCAATTCTTCAATCAGGCGATGAAGGCGTTTTTCTGCTTGTGTCTTGTCGAGCCTGTGAAAGTGCAGGCCGTAGGTAATATTTTCCAAGACGGTTAGGTGAGGGAAGAGGGCATAGTCTTGATAGACAATGCTGATACCCCGTTTTTCAGGAGGTAGTTTGGTTATTTCCTTTTTTCCAATGAGGATCTTGCCACTTTTGACAGGGACCAGACCAGCTATGGCCTCCAGGAGGACTGTCTTGCCGGCCCCAGTAGGCCCCATTAAGATGAAGAACTCATTTTCCTCTATGCCCAGATTGATATCACGAAGATCAAATTCGAGCAGGTGTGTGTTGAGATCTTCTAATCTGATCATGCTTCTCTCTTTTTGCGCAAGGTAAGGACTCGGAGAATCAGAAACAGGATCAGGCAAATAGATACCAGCCAGACCGCTACAGGCTGGGAATATTTTAGCCCGTAGGCCTCAAAACGTTCATAGATCAAGACCGGCGCAATCATAGGATGGTAGGCTACAATTACCACTGCCCCAAATTCACTGATGGCCCGGGCGCAGCACATGATAATACCGATAAGCATGCTGCGCCATGCAAGGGGAAAGGTAATGCGGAAGAAGGTGCTGGACATAGAGGCTCCCAGGCTACGGGATACCTTTTCCAATCTGGGGGAAATACTTTCAAAACCATCTCTTGCAGCGTTGAGATAAAAGGGCATCCCCACGAAGGTCAAGACAATAACGATACCGGTCACACTTCCCATAACCCGTATCCCAAGTTCACTGAAGACTTGCCCGACCCAGTGGGTTTTCCCTGCGACACTGAGGATTGCGATTCCCACCACAGGATGTGGAATGGCGATGGGGAGGTCAATGATGCCTTCTACCAATCGTTTACCCCTGAAGTTGGTTCGGGCCAGCAGATACGCAAGGGGTGTTCCCAAGACAAAGGAAATCAAAGCGGCCAATCCGGCTGTGTAAATACTCAGCCAGATCGATTGCACGACATTTTTATCTTTTATCGTCTCCTTGAGCATTGCTAGAGAGGGAGCGGTCATCATTTCGATGAGGGGCAGCAGAATAAAGGCCATGATTACAAGACCGCATGAGATGGTAATCCAAAAGAACGGCTCTCTCTTCGTCATCCGATATTTTCCTTCTTCCCCTCCCCTTACTCCCCTTCCGCGAGGAGAGGGTAAACGGTACTTTTTACAAGACTATCAATCCTTAACTTCCACCAACTTTTGCAATTCCTTCGGGAGTTGTGTTTTCATCTTCACCGAAGGGACCCTACAGGGGATAAATGGAGGTTGCCCCATCTCTTTGAGAATCTTCAGCCCCCCATTTGGATCCAAAAGATACTCAAGGAAGGCGATCGCAGCCTCCCTGTTGGGTGCATTCTTTATCAGAGTAACTCCGTAAGTGCAAGATTTCCCCTTCTTCTTTATATAAGTACCTGGTTTTTTGCCTGTGAGGGTCACTACCGCCTGCTTATAGAAGCCGTCACACTTATAATCCCCTAAGTTAATCTTATCGGGAAGTTCTATAAATTTGAGCCCATGCTGAACCGCTACCGACCGGTATTCCCAGGCATAATCCATATTTCCGGTCTGCAGAAGGGCAACCAGTTCCACCGATTTGGGCCTGATATTTTCCTTTGGACGGCTATTAATGAGCTTTTGGTAAAGTCCCGGTTTTTTATAGTACTTTTCTGCCAGTTGAAGCACCATTAAGGACCTGTAACCGCAGGGATCGGCGTTCGGATCTGAATGTCCCCATACGACTCCTTTTCTTGTTAGAATTTCATACCAGTTATTTGCATTGATCTTCCTGGCATATCTACTCTTGTCCGTATAACAAAGGACGAGACGATTGGTGGCAAACCTGATATTCCAGTTCGCATATTCAGGGATGAGTATCCCATCGATGACGGTGAAATCGGCCGATGCCATGATATCGCACGGTTTTCTCAGGTCTGAAACCTTCCGTGCAGCTTTTCGGCTTCCGCTTGCCTCACGTTGAAGATCTACGTTCGGATACTTTGCCTCAAAGGCCTTTTCCATAGCCTCAAAGGGGACTGATAAGCTTCCGGCATGAAATATTATAAGCTTACCCCTGAGCTGCTCAGCAGAGACCTGAGTTGTGTAGAACCCCCCCATGATGCCTAAAAAAGCGAGTACGACCCATCCGGATTTCATTAAGCACCTCCTCCTAATTCTTTTTTTGATTTGGGCCGGCTTCACGCCGAACCGTTTTGTAATTACCTTATTTGTCATTATATGTCAATAATTAATCTTCATTGTTAATTTATCGGGGAAATTGTTATTTTTAATGTTTTTATTGACAAGCATCAGGGCTTCATGGTATACATGATCAGCATGGATGAATTACTTACCACAAAAGAGCTGGCTGATCTTCTTCGGCTTAATGAAAAAAAGGTATATCAACTTATAAAAGAAGGGGTTATCCCCCATGTGAGGATTGCGGGCAAATGGCTCTTTCCCAAAGAGCACATTATGCGCTGGATAGACGAGAATGTGCAAAGGGAGCAAGACATACTCATTGTAGGAAGTGACGATATCCTCCTGGCGAGGCTCTTGGCCCTTTATTCCCGGGATAAGTTCCCTCAATCCCTTACCTTTTATTCCCCAGTTGGTAGCCTGAGAGGCATTCAGGCCCTTTCGCAAAGGAAGGGGCAGGCATGTTGCATACATATTTTGGACCTGGACACAGGAGAATATAATCTCCCCTTCCTCAGCAGACATTTGTCCTCTCAGCAGTACATAGTCGTCAATCTGTGGTACAGGAGACAAGGGCTTATCCTCAAAAAGGGCAACCCCATGGGAATCAAGGGCTTAGAAGACGCACTCAAGAAGGGTTTAAGGTTCATAAATAGGAACGAGGGGTCTGGCACAAGGCTTCTGCTCGAATATCTTTTAGGGGAAAAGGGCTTAGAGGGAAAGGAGATAGTCGGTTTTGCTGACGAGGTGGATACCCATTTAGAGGTGGCCCTCAAGGTCTTCTTTGGAGAGGCAGATGTGGGTATGGGGATAGAATATGTGGCACATCTTTTCCCCCTCGACTTCATCTCCATCCAAGAGGAGAGGTTTGATCTTGTTATTCCAAAGGAGCTTTGGTCCACAAAGGTCATTAAGGGGTTTATTGCCTACATAGACCCCGTGCAGATTCGCAGGCTTTCTCATACGCTGCCCGGCTACAATTTAAAGGATACAGGTAAGGTCATCTTTGAAGGTTGAATCGGAAAGGAGTAGAGGCGATGGAGGCTAAGATCCGCAAAGGGGTAATTCCCGCAGGAGGGTTGGGGACGAGGTTCCTTCCGGCAACCAAGGCGGTCCCCAAGGAGCTCTTGCCCATCGTGGACAAACCAACCATCCAATATATCGTGGAGGAGGCAGTGGCCTCAGGAGTCGAACATGTGATTCTTATTACCGCTAGAGGGAAAGGGGCCATTGAGGATCACTTCGACTGCTCCTTTGAGTTGGAGGAGACCTTAAAGAGGCAGGGGAAGGAGGAGTTGTTGCAGATGGTTAGGGAGGTCTCAGAGATGGCGAGGGTGGTGGCGGTACGTCAGAAGGAGCCCAGAGGCTTGGGACATGCCGTACTGTGTGCTCGCGATGTGGTTGGTGAGGAGCCCTTTGCCGTCCTGTTGGGGGATGATATTGTAGATGGAGATCCTCCCTGTCTTGTCCAGATGGTGGATGTTTATCATCGATGGGGAGGGGGGGTGATCGCCCTGCAGCGCGTCCCCGAAACCGAGACCCACCTCTATGGGATCATCCGGGGGGAGGAGGTGGAGGAGAGGATTTATCGGATCCAGGAGTTGGTGGAGAAGCCCGCACCGGGTCAAGCCCCTTCGAATCTGGCCGTTATCGGGAGGTATGTCCTTCCCCCGGAGATATTTCCCATCCTGGAGAGTACCCCTCCGGGCAAGGGTGAGGAGATCCAGTTGACCGATGCCCTTCAGGAGTTGGCCCGGAGGATGCCCCTCTATGGATACGAGTTCTTGGGGGAGCGGTACGATGCGGGGAATAAGGTGGGCTATCTGCAGGCCAACATAGCCTTCGCCCTGAAAAGCCCCCAACTGGCCGAGAGATTGGAGGAATTTATCAAAAAAGTTATCCCTCTACCCTGAGCAGCGGTATTGGATATCCATGGCATGAAGCATTTACGATGATTATCAAATGTGGTGATATAGTCAAGGATCAAGAGGAGGAGGCATTCCTCCATATTCCGGGAGAGACCTCGAGGTCATAGCCCCCTTCTTTGAAGAATACTAACTCCCAGTGATCATTTATCTCACTGTACTTCAAGATGTAGATATTCTCATCTTCGGCCAAGATCTTGAAATAGGTGTGGTCAGGTCCATACCATTGGTCGATGGTCTTTTTTACCTGGAGCTTCTTTTTGCCCAGAAAGAAGACCAGGGGTCTCTGATTGACCTTGTAACCGGAATAACACTCGACCTTTAACCCTGCGGACATCTTCTCACCCTCCTTTAAAGATGCCCCTACCTTGCCCCTTTGTCAATAGCCATCAGGCCTTGGCCCTTCATGGGTGGTACCAGAATCTTTTTTGTTCAACTAGCTAAAGTGGAGATGATCAACCTCCACGTTGAAGTGAGATATACGCTAGGTCAAGTCAAAAGAGGGTTACGGCGGATGATGGTCTCGTTCCGTTGTGCCCCTATTGACACGATGTGGATAGGGGTCTGGGTCAGCTCCTCTATCCTCTTCAAATACCTTTGGGCGGAAGGGGGAAGCTGGGAGATCTCTTTGGCCCCGCTGATCTCCTCTTCCCACCCCTCCAGCTCCTCATATATGGGCTGACATCGGGCCACCAGCTCAGAGCTAGCGGGGAACTCGGTAATCAAATCATTCCCCACGCGATAGGCGGTGCAAATCTTGATGGTCTTCAGCCCGGTGAGGGTGTCCAACTTGGTGATGGCCAATCCCCCCAGGCCGTTCACCCTCACAGCGTGTCTCACCACTACCGCATCGAACCAACCGCACCTCCTAGGCCTTCCGGTGGTAGCCCCATATTCCCCACCCCTTTCCCTGAGCATTTCACCGATCTCATCAGTTAGCTCGGTGGGAAAAGGACCACCACCTACTCTGGTGGTATAGGCCTTGGTTACCCCTAGGACAAAATCGATCTGGGTAGGCCCGATGCCAGAACCAGCACAGGCGTTGCCGGCCACGGTGCTAGAAGAGGTGACATAAGGATAGGTGCCGTGATCAACGTCCAGGAGGCTTCCCTGGGCACCCTCAAAGAGGATGTTTTTCCCCTCCTTGATCTGTTGGGCCAGAAAGAGGGAGGTGTTTGTGACATACCGTTGGAGCCTTTTCTTATAACCCATGTATTCTTGATATAGGGGTTCCAGCGCAGGTTCCTCTTCCTCGATCTCGTGGGTGAGGTAATACCTTTTCTGAGTCAGGTTTTCCTCAAGTTTTTTGTGGAGGATCTTCTCATCGAGAAAGTCGATGACCCGAATCCCACATCTGGCGGCCTTGTCCTCATAGGCAGGTCCTATTCCCCTTCCGGTGGTCCCGATTTTCCCCCCTGAGCGGATTCGCTCCCTCCCCATGTCGATCATCTTGTGGTAGGGGAAGATTATATGGGCCTCTTCGCTGAGCAGGAACTGGGAGTCGTCCTGCAGATACCCCTTTTCCTTCAATCTATCGATCTCCTCTATGAGGACGTGGGGATCAACCACCACCCCGTTGCCGATAACACATCTCTTCCCCTTATGGAGGATGCCTGAGGGGATGAGGTGAAAGATGAACTTTTGCCCCCCTACCACCAAGGTGTGGCCGGCATTGCTCCCCCCTTGGAAGCGGATGATTACATCGGCGAACTCGGCCAATAAATCGATGATCTTCCCCTTGCCCTCATCCCCCCATTGAGTTCCTACCACTACTACCTGAGCCATATCTTTTACCCTAAAGCTGGGTGAGCCTTACGGAATTCACATGGGGGAGACGGCTGAGCTCGTCCAGGACATCTGCGGGTGGGATAGTGTCTAGGTGGAGGATGCAAAGGGATTTCCCCCCTATCTTGTCTCTGCCGAACTGCATGTTTCCGATGTTTATATTCCTTGCCCCCAGGGTATTCCCTATGTTCCCGATCACTCCAGGTTTGTCGAGGGTGTCGACCAACAGGATGTTTCCCTCTGGTACTGCTTCTATTGAATACTCATTTACCACCACCAGCCTGGGTTCTTTCTTGCCGAAGAGAGTACCCGCCACCGTATGGGTTGCCCCATGTGCCTTTGCCTTCAGGGTTATGAGGCTGGTGAAGTCAGCCGCCTCAGTTATCTTGGACTCCTGAAAGTTGATGCCTCGCTCCTTGGCGATAAATGGGGCATTTACATCGTTGACGTATTCGTCCATATAGGAGGAGAGGATCCCCACTAGGATGGTCGAGGAGATGGGAGCCACATTGTACTTTGTGACCTCCCCCTGATACTCGATAATAAGGTCCTTTAAGGGGAAGGGGCATGTCTGGACGAAGAACCCCCCCATCTTCTGGCCGAGGTTGAGATAGGGGCCCAAGGTGGCCAGGACCTGAGCGTCCACAGAGGGGACGTTGGTGGCGTTTCTGATGGTGCCCTCGGTCAAATGGGCGACAATCTGTTGGGCGATGGCAATGGCCACATTCTCTTGCGCCTCGCTAGTGGAGGCACCGAGGTGGGGGGTACACACGATATTTTCCACATCTAACAGGGGGTTGTCTGGGGGTGTGGGTTCTTGGGAATATACATCTACTGCCGCTGCCCTTACCTTGCCATTGCGGCAGGCCTGTGCCAGGGCTTCTTCGTCGACGATTCCTCCCCGGGCGCAATTTATCAGCATCACCCCATCTTTCATCTTGTTGATGGCCTTGGTATTTATCAGGTTCTCTGTCTCTTTGGTCTTGGGGACATGTATGGTGATGATATCAGAACGGGCAAACAGCTCGTCCAGGGAGACCAATTCCACCCCTTTTTGTTTGGCTAGATCAGGGGAGATATAGGGGTCGTGCGCGATCACCTTCATCTTGAGCCCCAGGCCCCGATCGGCCACAATGCTCCCTATGTTCCCGAGTCCGATGACCCCCAAGGTTTTGCCGAAGACCTCCACGCCCATGAAGCGCTTTTTTTCCCATCGCTTCTCCCTCATAGAGGCCACGGCCTGAGGGATGTTTCTGACGATGGCTAGCATCAGGGCAATGGTATGTTCCGCAGCGGCCATGGAGTTTCCACCCGGTGTGTTCATGACCACAATCCCCTTTTTTGTGGCCGCCTCCACATCAATATTGTCCACCCCTACGCCTGCCCTGCCGATCACCTTGAGGTTATGGGCTGACTCAATGATCTCGGCGGTTACTTTAGTAGCACTGCGCACCACCAGGCCGTGATATTCCCCGATGATGGCCCGCAACTCCTCTGGGGAGAGGCCTGTCTTTACCTCAACCTCGATCCCCTTGGTCCCTTTTAAGATCTCCACCCCGTGGGGGGAGAGATTGTCGCTCACCAATACCTTCATAACCATACCTCCTCTAGTTGGAGCCTAATATCTCCTCTGCTTTCTTTATCCCTTTGCCCAGCTCCACGGGGTACCCCATATCCTTCAGGGTAAGTTCCAGTGCACTGACCGCCTGGATGATGTCCATCGGCTGAAAGTAGCCCAAATGGGCGATGCGGATGATCTTCCCCTTTAATTGGGATTGCCCTCCGGCGACGATGAGGCCGAACTTATCTTCAAAGTTCTCTTTTAGTTTTTTTCCATCGATCCCTGCCGGCGCCTTGATGGCAGTAAGGGCATTGCAGGGGGATTCAGGGGCAAGGAGTTCCAGACCCAGGGCCTTGGCCGCCTCCCGGGTTGCCTGGGCAAGTTTCTCATGTCTCTTAAAGGCGTTCTCCAGACCCTCATCTTTGATCATCTTGAGGGCCTCTCGTAGCCCCACTATCAAAGATATGGCCGGGGTAAACTGATTTTGGTTCTTCTGGGCAGAGGCCAGTTCCTTTTTAAAATTGAAGTAATATTTGGGGAGGGTGGATCTCTCCACAAACCCCCATGCCTTGTCGCTAAGGGCCACAAAGGACAGACCAGGTGGGAGCATGAAGGCCTTCTGCGAACCACTGACCACAACATCCAGGCCCCATTTATCCATGGGGAGGTCGAATACCCCCAGGGCCGAAATGGCATCCACCACCAGGATGGTCCCCTCACGCCCCTTTATGATCTCGGCAATCTCTTTGATGGGGTGCATCACCCCGGTGGAGGTCTCGCTGGCCTGGATAAAGACCGCCTTAATGGAGGGGTTTGCATCTAGGGCCCTCTCGATTAAGACGGGCTCCACCGCCTCACCCCAGGGTACATCGATAGGGGTAAAGTCCACACCATAGGCCTCACAGATCTCCCCCCACCTCTCGCCGAACTTCCCGCCCCTCACCACCAGGGCCTCGTCACCGGGGGAGAGGGTGTTACACACTGCACCTTCCATGGCCCCTGTACCTGAGGAGGCAAACAAAAGCACCTCGTTTTTGGTCTGAAAGACGTATTTTAATCCTTCCCTTACCTCTTGAAAGAGCTCCTCAAAGGCGGGGTCCCGATGATGGATCACCGGTCCTGCCATGGCGAGCAAGACCTTTTCGGGGACAGGGGTAGGCCCCGGTGAAAAGAGTTGCTTTTTTATCATGATATTTCCTCCCTGAAGGTCAGTTTGTTCATATTCTCACAAGCACCGTATTTTATTTGAGCTAAACGACAATGTCAAGGTCTTTTGTCCAGGCCCCTGAGGGTTACAGGTTTTTAAATGTTTGTTCCCAAGCTTATCTAATGGGCGTTCTGTTGGCAAGGGTTGCAGATTAAGATTGAGAAGGAGGGTTGACAGATGAGAGTTGGTATGGTATGCAGATCGTGACAATTGAATAATTCGTTATGATGTGGGTGCCTTTTAAGGCTTAATAGGGAATCCCGTTAAAAGCGGGAGCGGTCCCGCCGCTGTGACCGGGGACGAAACCCGCAAGAGCCACTGTCTTGGCAAACCGGGATGGGAAGGCGCGGGGAGTAGGGAGATCCGGGAGTCAGAAGACCTGCTCACATTGTTGCTCATGATCCCCTTCGAGGCTTAAGGGGAGGGGCGAGGGGCGAAGGAAACTGGGTGCAGCCCTCAGGGATTTTCCCTGAGGGCTTTTTATTTAAAGGGAAAGGAGGTGAAAAGTCATAAGGGGGAGTTTGATGAAAGTTGTAGGGGGCGGATGGACCCCTCATGCAAACCATCCGCCCCACGCCACCCAACCGGAGGTCCGGCTGAGCTGGGATGAAATTATATCACAGGGCCTCCCAAGGAAAAAGATGAAAAAGGAGGTTTGACATGAAAAAGTATGGGGTTGTTGTTATTCTTATCATCGTGATGGCCTTTGGTTCCTTTGGTAATCTGTTCGCCCAAGAGGAGGAGGCAGTAGAACTGGAGGAGGTGGTGGTCACAGCTACCAGGGACTGGGAAGAAGAACGGAAGGTTCCCTATAATGTCACCGTGATAACGGAGGATGCAATCAAGCGTTCCAACGCCCAGAACGTGGCTGAGCTTCTGCGTACGGTTCCTGGCGTTGTGGTGGGGGATACGACCGCCAACCGCAAATTCCTCAGGGTAGACATCAGGGGGTTTGGTGAAGCAGGTCCTGCCAACACCCTGGTCTTGGTCGACGGCAGAAGGGTGAATCAGATAGACATCAGTGGCACAGACTGGACCCAGGTCCCCATCGATCAGGTGGAGCGGATTGAGGTGATCCGGGGAGGAGGGAGCGTCCTCTACGGGAATAACGCCGTCGGCGGCGTGGTGAACATCATTACCAAAAAGGGAAAGGAAAAACCTTCGGTGCAGGCTGAGTTTGTGGGAGGAAGCTATCAGTTGAACATCCAGCGGGCCTCCTCAAGGGGTGCGTTAGGTGACTTTCGCTATGCTGTGCACGCCAGACATGAGGATACCGATGGGTTCAGAGATAAGGGGGACTATGAAGGGAAGGATTTTGGGGCGAGTGTGGGTTATGATATCGGAGATCTCATCAAGCTCGATCTCTCTGGAAACTACCACTCTGATAGGTATGGATTGCCAGGTGCCCTGAGCTATCAAGACCTGCATACCTGGGCTGAAAGGGATGATACAACTCATCCTCATGATAAGGGCGAGACGGAGGATTATTTCATCAGGCTGACCGGTGAACTCGATCTGAAGGAGTGGGGCAGGTTTATCACAGATTTCTCTTACAGAAATAGGGAAAATGAGGCAGAATGGATTTCTTGGAATTGGGAATCAAAATATGAAATTCCAACCTTTGGTGTAAATCCAAGGTGGGTGTGGGAGAGAGATCTTTGGGACTTTCATAACAAGCTGATTGTTGGTTTCGATTACTACTGGTCCGACTCAGAAGTTAAGGGCTATGATTTCGTTTGGGGTGATCCCACCAAGGGATTTCTTTCGTCAAATACCGATATAGAGAGGCAGACCTGGGCGCTATATTTCCACGATGATTTCTCTATCTTAAAAAACTTGATTTTCTCCTTTGGTTATCGCTATGAGGAGATCGAAAACGACTTTGAGGGATCGAGTTATTTCTTCACATGGACCTCCTTTCGGGATGATAAAGGCGAGACTATGCATGCCTGGGATGTGGGCCTCACCTATCTCTTTTTGGAGAATTCCAAGGTCTACGGCCGGATTTCTAAGTCTTACAGGTACCCTTTAATAGACGAATACTTCTCTGCCTGGAGTGGCCTCAACAGGCTTTTGGAACCTCAAGAGGGGATCACGTATGAGATAGGGGTGGATCATTATTTTACCACCAGCATCAGGTCAGGTCTCACGTTCTTCTGGATGAAACTCGAGGATGAGATCTACTATAATCCATTGGGAGGACCCTTTGGCTTCGGAGCAAACGAGAACTACGATAAGACCAGGCGCTGGGGGCTAGAGTTGTCTGCCGAAGGGAGACCATGGGACTGGCTCAGGCTCTGGGCCAATTATACCTATATGAAGGCTACCTTCAGGGGTGGGGTCTATAAGGGTAACGATGTCCCCTCGGTCCCGAGGCATAAGGTGAGCTTTGGGTTCGACTTTACACCTGATTTTATTGCCTTTTTGGAAGGGCTAGAACTCAACGTATGGGCCAACTATATGGGCAAAATGCGCTTTATCAGCGACCAGCCCAATGTGGTTCCCCGGATGGATGACTATATAACGGTAAACGCCAAAGTTTCTTATACATGGAGATTCATCACAGCCTTTGTGGGGGTGAACAACATCTTTGATGAGGAGTATTCGGAGTTTGGAGTATGTAGCCCGACGACCGGAACCAGAAACTATTACCCATCTCCAGGGGTAAATGTTATAGGAGGGATGAGTCTCAAATTTTAGCGTGTTTAATGTGATGCATTGAAAGAACTACTTACTGAACTCAGAGAGAAGCTCAGGGAAGCCCTTAGGGGTCATCAGGGCCATTGCCTCCTCCTTTCCGGGGGGATAGACTCGGGGATATTGGCCTATCTGTCCCCCCAAGCAAAGGCCACCACAGTGAGCCTGGAGGGCCAGGGGGAAGACCTTAAATATATCTCCATCCTCAGCAGGTTGCTTAATCTCGATCTTGCCATTTTGAAGGTCGGAGTCGATGAGGCCCTTTCTGCTGTAAGAAATGTGGTAAAGATATTAAGAAGTTTCGATCCTGCCCTGCCCAATGATCTGGTTGTCTATTTCGGGATGAAGGAGGCAAAGGGGCAGGGGCTCAAATCCGTAATGACCGGCGACGGGGGAGATGAGCTCTTCGGAGGCTATCCCTACATGCAGGAGATAGAGGATCTCGAAGCCTACATCCGAAGGATAAGCCGCTCTCTGAACTTCAGTTCAAATCGAATAGGGGAGTACTTTGGCATTGATGTAAGACAGCCATATCTGGATGAGGATTTTATGGATTTTGCCTTGACTTTGAAAGGGGAATTAAAGATAAGGGAGGAGAAGGGGCGAGTATGGGGGAAGTGGATCCTCAGGAAGGCCTTCGAGCCCTTCCTCCCACGTGAGTTTATCTGGCAAAAGAAGCGCCCCCTGGAGAAGGGCTCCGGGATGACACTCCTGCGGGCAATCATTGCAGAGCAGATCACCGATAGAGAGTTTGCAGAAAAGCAGATGCGGTATCCTGTAAAGTTTCTCTGCAAAGAACACCTCTATTTCTATGAGATCTACCAGGAGGAGGTAGGGGAAATTCCTCCTCCCCAGCCTGGTGAGGACCGTTGTCCAGGTTGCGGTGGAGGTATTCCCCGTGGTAAAAGGCATTGCAAGATCTGTGGGATGGTGCGATGAAGGTCTTCTATTCCCAGAGGAACATGAAGTGGATACCCCTTAAACCAGACCAAGACCAACGGGGAAGGATGTTTGGGAAGTAGTTGGAGCAGGACCATCCTGCCTAGGTATGGAGATAAAATGGAATATAAAAAGGATATATTGAGCGCTTTTCTTCCTTTTGCCTTTTTTCTTTTCTTTCTCGGCGATGCTTTTGCTTTACCCAGTTCCCCTATCCCTCAGAGGATAGTTTCCTTAGTCCCCACCTTAACGGAGGAGCTTTACCTTCTGGGAGTGGGTGATAGGGTTGTGGGTGTCACTATCTATTGTCAGAGGCCACCTGAGGCCCAAAGCAAGCAAAAGGTGGGGACGGTAATTGATGTGAATGTAGAAAAGGTTCTGAGCCTCAGTCCCGATTTGGTGCTTGCCTCCCCCCTTGTCGATCACAAGCAGGTAGAAAAGTTGCGGGATTTGGGCATGAGGGTGGAGATCTTTCAGGAGGCCAAGGACTTTCACGGGCTTTGCGAAAATTTCCTGAGTCTTTCACACCTTGTGGCCCAGGAACAAAGGGCCGCAGAGATCATCGAGGAGGCAAAAAGGGGGCTGGAGGCTACAAAGAAGAGAGTGGAAGGGCTTCCCAGACCTGAGGTCTTTGTCCAGATAGGGGCAAATCCTCTCTTTACCGCTACAGGTAACTCCTTTGTCAACGAGTTCATCGAGTTTGCAGGAGCTATAAACATAGCGGGCGATGCAAAAACGGGTATCTATAGCAGGGAAGAAGTGATACGGAGGAATCCCGATGTTATTCTCATCGTAACCATGGGGATTGTGGGGGAGCAGGAAAAAGAGGTCTGGCTGAATTATAAGACCATAAACGCCGTGAAGAACCGGAAGATCTACACTGTGGACTCCTACCGTTTCTGTAGTCCCACCCCACTCAGTTTTGTTGTAACGGTAAAAGAGTTGGCAAGGATATTTCATGAAGATGGATAGGAGATCTACCTGGATAGGTTGGACCTTTTTTCTAGTCGCACTCCTTATAGTAGTGGGTTTTTTTTCCCTCGGGGTGGGGGCAGTGAGCATTCCGTTACAAAAGGGTCTCTTTTTTCTCACAAAAGGGCGGGGGACCCCTGAATATGCCATCCTCTTTGAGGTACGCCTGCCGCGCATCCTTCTCGGTTTTGCCGTGGGAGGGGGCTTGGCCATAGCCGGGGTGGTTCTGCAGGGGATGTTTCGCAACCCTCTGGTCGAACCCTATACGCTGGGTATATCGGGAGGGGCGGCCTTGGGGGTATGTCTGAATATAGTCTCAGGTGGCCCTGAAAAGTTGGGTATTTTTTCCCTGCCCATAAGCGGCTTTCTGGGGGCAGTGGGGGTTATTTCTGTGGTCTATATCCTCAGCACCAAGGGAGGGATTATGAGGCTTTCCCGCCTCCTCCTGATCGGGGTGATGGTGAGCTTTATAGCCTCGTCCCTGATAATGCTCATTATGGCCATAACCAGGACGGAGGACCTCCATGGGATCATCTTCTGGATAATGGGTTCCCTTGAGGAACCCAACTCCTCCCTTATAAAGGCTATCATCTTCATCTCCCTCGGAGGATTGATTATCTCTTTAATCTTTGCACTCGACCTCAATGCCCTCTCTCTCGGGGAGGAGGAGGCCTTCCATCTGGGGGTGGAGGTGGAGAGGGTGAAGAAGGCCCTCTTTCTCCTTGCCTCTTTCCTCACGGGCTGCTGTGTCTCAGTGACGGGGATAATAGGTTTTGTAGGCCTGGTAGTCCCACATCTGATGCGTCTCCTTGTGGGAGGTGATCACCGGATACTCCTTGTGGCCTCCTACCTCTCAGGGGCCATCTTTCTCATCCTCTGCGACACCCTGGCGAGGGTGGTCATTGTGCCCATGGAGCTACCAGTAGGGGTGATAACAGGCCTTGTAGGTGGGAGTGTCTTTATATATGCACTGAGCAGGAAGGGGGCTTCCTTTTGATGAAGGGGTCGATACTGGAGATTGAAGGTCTTTCCTGTGGTTACGGGAAGAGGGTTGTCCTGCATGATGTGAGCTTTGGGGTGAAGAGAGAAGAGTTTGTTGGGGTAATTGGTCCCAATGGTTCAGGTAAGACCACCCTCATAAGGGCGATCAATGGCCTTCTTCCCTCCAAAAAAGGGATTATTCTCCTTGAGGGAAAGGCAACAAAAAGGATGAGTCGCAGGGAGCTGGCGACAAAGGTGGCCGTGGTGACCCAATCGCCAGAAGCTACACCACCCTTTTCTGTGGAGGAGTTTGTCCTGTTGGGGAGGGTTCCTCATTGGGGCAGATTTCAACTCTTGGAGACTAAAAAGGATGTGGAGATGGCAGAGAAGGTCATGGCACTGACAAGGATAGGTTATTTGAGAGGAAGGAGGATGGGGGAGCTCAGCGGTGGCGAGAGGCAGCTTGCCTTTTTGGCCCGGGCCCTCGTCCAGGAACCCCAGTTGTTGTTCTTGGATGAGCCCACGGCCCATCTCGACATAGGCCATCAGATCCAGATCATGGACCTTCTGAGGAAATTGAATAGAGAGAGTTCCCTGACCATAATGGTGGTCCTGCATGACCTCAACCTCGCAGGCCTCTACTGCGAAAGGCTCATCCTTCTGAACGAAGGCCACCTTCACAGGACCGGCACCCCCAAAGGAGTGTTGACAGAAAGGGTGATAGAGGAGGTCTATCGGACTTCGGTGAGGGTTATAGAGGCCCCTGTAAAGGCCAGGCCCATTATCTTACCTGTTCCAGGGGAAGAGTAAAAAATTGCTGTGAAGATCATTCACGGCAAAATTGAGCTTACAAGCCGGTTAGGCCTTTATGGTTTTTCAATCTTACTTCATGGGGCTTCGCCCACTGAAATCCCTAATAAGGTATTTCACTTTTGGGGGGTGCGGGGTCCCCGGCGGATAGGTCGAAGACCTGACAGAAGGTACAACACAAACACTTGAACACTTGAACCCTCGAATCCTTGAACCCCTCTTTGGGAGCTGTTATTTTTCATGGGCAGGAGTGCGGACAAACCTTCATGAGGGTTTATGGACAGAGCCTTTTTGATCCTTGCTGCCTTTTTTCTGGATCTCATCCTCGGCGACCCCAGAAACTACCCCCATCCCGTGCGGGCGATAGGATGGTGTATAAGGATCCTGGAGGGTTGGCTGCGTAGGGTCTTTACAAATCTTTATCTGGCAGGTGTGCTCCTGGGGATCGCTGTGGCAGGGGGAAGTTTCATTATCGTCTGGTGCTTGGTTCATCTCGGATCTCTGATCCACCCCTGGTTGGGGATGGGGGCCAGTTGCTTCCTCATCTATACCGCTATCGCCATGAGGGATCTCGACAGGGAAGCCAAGGACGTCTACGAGGCCTTGGTGAGCGATGATATCCCTAAGGCCAGGAGGCTTCAGGCCAGGATAGTGGGGCGGGATACAGAGGATCTATCCCCCCCAGAAATCGTAAGGGCGACAGTGGAGAGCGTGGCAGAGAATACCGTGGATGGAATTACCTCCCCCCTCTTTTACGCCTGTTTGGGAGGGGCGCCCCTGGCTATGGCCTTCAAGGCTGCAAGCACCCTCGACTCCATGATAGGATACAGGGTCGAGAGATATAGAGAGCTTGGCTGGTTTTCTGCCAGAATGGATGACCTGATGAACTTCGTTCCTGCGAGGATCACAGGAGCGATTATTCCCATGGCTGCCTTAGTTTTAGGGATGGAAGCGAAGGATAGCCTCCGGATCATGCTCAGAGACAGGGGCAAGACGCCGAGCCCCAATGCCGGGATCCCCGAGGCCGCCTTCGCAGGGGCCTTGGGGATTGCCCTCGGGGGTGTAAGCTTTTATCGGGGCCGGAGGACGGAGCTGCCGGCCATCGGCGACGGTCTGAAAGAGAGGGAACCAGAAGACATTCTCAGGGCGATACGGTTGATGTACGCAGCGAGTTTCTTCTCACTAGGAACTGCCTTTTTTATTCTCTTCGCGCTGCTATAAGAAGGCTAAAGGTCATCCTGCGCTCCTGCTCACCCCTGCCTCCTCAAAGGTAGATATTTGCGCGAGGAGCTTCACCCCTGCCTCGATGATGGGAAGGGCAAGGGCGGCCCCTGTACCCTCCCCGAGCCTCATCCCGAGGTCGAGGATGGGTTTGAGGCCTAGATACTCAAGGGCGCTGCGGTGTCCTTTTTCTTCTGAGAGGTGACCTGCGAAGAGGTAGTCCTTTATCTTTGGTTCAAGCGCTACAGCAAGCATGGCCCCTGCCGTGGAAATAAAGCCATCTACAACGACCGGAAGCCCATCTGAGGCACCCCCAAGCATCCACCCGCATATCCCCCCTATTTCAAACCCTCCCTCCTTGGCCAGCACGTCCAGAGGGTCCGAGGGATCGGGGCGGTTGATCTCGAGCGCCCTTTTGATCACCTCTACCTTCTTTTTAAGCCGTTCGTTATCGAGTCCAGTGCCTCTACCTGCTATCTCTTCGGGGGGGAGACCTGTGAGGGCGCAAATCACTGCGGCAGAGGCAGTGGTGTTGGCTATGCCCATGTCACCCGTGGCGATGACATCCATGCCTCGTTTGCGTTCCTCCTCAAAGACCTCTATCCCCTTGAGGATCGCCTCCTCTGCCTGCTCTTTGGTCATAGCAGGCCCCCGTGCGATGTTGTTCGTCCCCGGGGCGACCTTTTTGTCCCTGAACCTATCCGGTGCTGAAAGCCACAAAGGGTCTGGTTCGCCTTTGATGCCGAAGTCCACCACCACGACCCTGGCCCCCACATGGTGGGCGATTACGTTTATAGCCGCGACGCCCCTTATGAATCCTAAGACCATCTGCCGGGTTACCTCTTGAGGATAGAGGCTCACCCCTTCCTCAGCCACTCCGTGGTCCCCTGCTGCCACCATGACCACCTTATGCTGTAGTTGGCCCACGATTCCTTTCTTTATCCCTGCCATTCGCCAGGATATCTCGTGGAGCCTCCCCAGGGCTAGGGAGGGCATGATGAGGTCTCGGGTACGTTCTTTCGCCTTTTGAATGGCCTCCTCATCCAGGGGTTCGATGGCCGCAAGACGGTTTTTAAGTGTTTGCATCACGTTACCTCCCTTATGGCCTTGATCAACTTCAGGTTCTCGTCTCTACCCCTTACGGCCACCCTGGTAAATCCCTCGTCCAATCCCCTGAAGTTCATGCAATCCCTTACCAGAATCCTGTGTTTAAGGAGGGCCTTGGAGGGGTTCGTTGAGGTAAACCCCTTGGACTTGAAAAGAAGGAAGTTGGCCTCAGAGGGGAAGACCTTGAAGTTCTTCCCAAGTTCACCTTTAAGGAAATTTCTCTCCGCGAACAACTGCGGAAGCCCCTTTTTGAAGACCTCGTAAAGATCCTGGAAGTTCTCGAGGATCAGTTGGGCAAAGCAGTTGACTGACCAGGGTGGAGTAAGAGCAATAACACTATGGATGACAGTGCGGGGGGCAGCGAGATAGCCGAGTCTCAGGCCGGGTATTGCGAGGCACTTGGTGGGCGACCTGAGCAGGACAACACGGCCATCGATCGTTTTCTCGAGGAGGTAGGGCCTCTTCTGTTCTGGGACGAAGTCGATGAACGCCTCATCCACCACCAGCCATGTCCCGTCCTTTCGGAGGTGCCGTTCGATCTCTTCCAGTTCCTCCTGCAGCAAGAGCTGCCCTGTAGGGTTGTTGGGATTACAGAGGATGACCATATCTACTGAAGGGTCAAGTGTCGACAGAAGCGACTCGGCCCTCAGACAGAAACCTTCATCTTCTTGGAGCCTGAGGAAGGAGATCTCTGCTCCTGCACTCAGTACCCCTCTCTCGTACTCCGAGAAGGTGGGCACGGGAATCAGGACCTTCTTGGGTCTCAAAGCCTGAGGGAGGAGGTGTATGAGGTGGCTGGCGCCATTGCCAACGGCGACGTTTTCTGTAGGAAGATGGAGGAACTCTGCCAGGGCATCTCGTCCCCGCTTCAGATCGGGGTCGGGGTAGACATGTATATAGTCGAGGTGCTCCTCGATCAGCCTTTTTATGGCTGAAAGGTCAAAAAATGCATTGATATTGGCACTGAAATCGAGGATCTCATAGGGGGAGATCCCAAGGTTCTCAGCAGCCTGAAAGACTCTCCCGCCGTGTCCCATCTACATAACCCATCCATGTATTATGTATACTGAGGAGCACTACTACCTCCGCCAACTCCACCGTGGCCCCGAGGGTGTCACAGATAGCCCCCAACCTTGGGTTTATTTGGTTTTATCTTCACAGGTATCCCTGCCACCATTAGGTAGACTTCCTGGGAAGACGAAGCCAGGATCTGATTTACCTCTCCTGCCAGGTCGCGGAAACGGCGGGCGAGGGCATTTTCGGGTACGATCCCCGAGCCCACATCGTTGGTGACAAGGATCACGGTATGGGGGGATTGTAGCAAGGCCCTGCTGAGCCTCTTGGTTTCCTGAAGGATCTCTTTGTCCCGGTGCCCGCGTTCGATCAGGTTACTGAGCCAGAGCGTGATGCAGTCGATTATGACGGTCTTAGACTCTTCACCGAGGACGTCGATAACGCCCACGAGGTCTACTTCCTCCTCCACCATCTTCCACTGGCGCGGACGCGACCTCCTGTGCCTTTCTATCCTCCTTATCATCTCTTCGTCCTGCGCAGACGCGGTGGCGACAAAGACCACTTCTCCCCCGCTTTGCTTCGCCAATTCCTTTGCAAAGCGGCTCTTGCCACTCCGTGCACCTCCCGTGACAACGACGACTCTCTGATCTTTAACCCTAGCTTTGGTTGACACAGCCGTTGTGTTCTCGGTTCAACGTGTGGGTTCTTTGCGCCAGAGAAACTGGCATTCTCCTAACGTCTGCACGATGATTGAGTAACCCCTTTTCCACGACCTTATCGAGTTTCCTCAACAAACCTACTGCAGAGATTGACTAATCCATATCCCTTCGATAAGTATTGGTTACACAAAAAGTCCTATCTCGGAAGAAAACAATAACGTATTTATAGTTTATACTGCAAGTTTTTAATAAATCAATACGCCGTTGTCCGAAATCAGTTAAGTGCTAATGCCTCACATTAAGTGCTGGAAAACGGTACGATGTTACAGGTAATACCTCAGTCTTGGGGGGATGGGCTTCAAAGGGCCTCTTGTCCCCGAGCGAAGTTGCTGGGAGCGGTGGGGCACCCACGTAAATCTTCTTCCGAAATCGGTGGGTTTCTGCTAAAATAGCCGGCTGTACTATAAACCAGCACCTTTATCAGACATGATTAAAGCAATTATATTTGATTGGGGTGGAGTTTTGATTGACGACCCGGCGCCAGGACTTACTGCCTATTTTGCAAAGGCGCTGGGTGTAACTGGAGAAGCACTTTTGAATGCGTACATAAAATTTGCACTGGAGTTTCAAAAAGGCATGATGTCAGAGGATACATTGTGGGAGAGGCTTTGTTCTGAATTAGGAGTCCAAAAACAGCATAATCATTCATTATGGCAGGACGCAGTTAGACAGGTATATTCTCCCAAGAAGGAGATGTTCTCTTTGGCTTCCCGTTTAAAAGATAGGGGTTATAAAGTTGGACTTCTATCCAATACGGAAACTGCGGCGATGAACTATTTCTGTGAACAACAATATCACATGTTTGATGTAACTGTCTTTTCATGTGCAGAAGGAACACGAAAACCAGAGAAGAGGATATATGAAACTGTTCTGGATAGATTAGGGGTACAGTCAAATGAAGCGGTCTTCATCGACGACAAGGAGGAAAACATTGACGCTGCTGGAGAGCTTGGCATACATGGAATTTTATTTACAAGTCCAGAGCAGGTGAAAAAAGAACTCGCCTCTCTTTTAGTAGATACAGAGCAAGAGCTAAAATCCACATCGTAGATCATGTTGCGTTCACCCAATCACCACCATGGATCATGGTTTCAGACCTTGCCTTCAGTCTTGTTGGGGGATCTTGATTAATCCTTTAATTGAAAGGTGATGGGGACGATCACCGTTGATTTCACGGGAACACCGCCCAATTTAGCGGGGATGAAGCTCCACCCCTTTACAGTGTCCAGGGCGCTGCGGTCCAATACCTCATAACCCGCTGATTCCTTCACCCTTATCCTTCCCACCCTCCCACTGGCCAGCACCTCCACCTCGAGCCTCACTGTCCCCTCATATCCTCTTTTTCTGGCGACCTCGGGGTAAGGAGGTTTTGGATTCCCCTCATACCTGGGGATGGCCAAGGAAGAATCCCCTCTGTGATCCGACTTCTCCCCCACTGAGTCGCCTATTTCCTTAATATATGGGGCCCTGAAGCGGGCATCAGCCATAGGGAGGGTCTGTCTTACAAAGGCTTCTCCCCTCAACCCAGGGGCCTTGATCTTTTGTCGGGCAGGTCTCGTTGCCATCTTTCCTTTTATCGCCTCAGGAGGTGTCTTTGTCCATCTTGCCTGTTGCTGGACCACCAGCGATACCTCCATGGATCCAGGCATCTCCTTTACTTGGATGGCTGGGGCCAGGCAGATTGGCAAGGAGAAGATGGCGAAGTGGATGGCCCCGGAGACAAAGGCCCCAATGATAATTCCCCTTATCTCTTTTTCCATTGGGTCTCCAGGGCAAGCTTGTAGATACCTGCTGATCTGACTAGG
>JAFDHG010000025.1 GCA_019308925.1 Deltaproteobacteria bacterium | reverse complement strand
CGGATGTCTTCTATATAATAATAAATATAAATTATTATAATGAATACTTGCAATTGATGAGGTCGCTATGTTGAAAGCCTTTGAGGCATTCCTTTTAAGAAAAGTAACCCTGAAGAATAATTATGTCCCTTACTACGTAAAGTGGGTCACCGACTGCTATGGGTTTCTTAATGAACCCCTTTCCACTCGCCTGAGCAGTGAGCACAAGAAAAATTTTTTGTCCCATATGGCGAAGCGCTACGAGGATTGGCAGATAAGACAGGCCGACACGGCGCTGAGGTTCTATGATTACTTTCTTTCCCGAAACAGGGCAGCGGCAGTTGAGGGGCATTCTGCCCACGGAGGGGAATGGAGTGATCTGGAGGAAAAAATGCGCGCGGCCCTCAGGCTTCGCCAGAGATCCATGAGCACGGAAAAGACCTATCTCAGCTGGCTGCGTAGCTTCCAGGGCTGGATCGGCGAGAAACAGCCCGCCGAGCTTCAGGGGAGGGACCTCCAGGATTTTCTGAGCCATCTGGCTGTTGAAAAGAGGATAGCCCCTTCTACGCAGAACCAGGCCCTCAATGCCATCGTCTTCCTCTACCGCCATGTTTTGGGTAAAAATATCGATAACGAACTGAGCGCCGTTCGGGCGAGGCAACGGAGGCACCTCCCGGTCGTGCTGACTGCAAGGGAAATCCAGAGTATCTTTGATCAGTTGGCGGGGGTCTCCAGGCTCATGGCCATGTTGATCTATGGGTGTGGTCTCCGGCTACAGGAGTGTTTGAGGCTGCGGATCAAAGATATCGACCTTGAGCAGAACGTGGTTATCGTCAGATCAGGCAAGGGTGCAAAGGACCGCAGGACCGTGCTGCCGGAGATCCTGAAGGACGACCTCATACGGCATATGGCAGAGGTACGGTCGCTCTACGATCAGGACAGGAGGGAAGAGATAAGTGGTGTGTGGCTGCCTGGCGCTCTTGAGAGGAAATATCCGAATGCAGGAAAGGAATGGGGCTGGTTCTGGCTCTTTCCGTCAAAATCGCTCTCGGTTGATCCGCGACGTTATATCGTCAGAAGACATCATGTCCATGCCGGATCGTTGCAGAAGGCATTCAAAGTCGCTTTGGGCAAAGCAGGGATTGCAAAGCAGGCCTCCGTGCATACCCTGAGGCACAGTTTTGCCACGCACCTTTTAGAGAAAGGATATGACATTAGGACTATTCAAGAGTTGCTGGGTCACCAGAATCTTCAAACGACAATGATCTACACCCATGTTGCCAAGAAAAATATCCTGGGTGTAAAAAGCCCTTTGGATGCAATTTGACGCATGGGTTGTCTTACGTGCAGGTCAGATCGAAACCCCCCAAAGACGATTGTTAGATCGAGACTCAATCGTCACACCTCATTTGACCTATTGACCTGAAGCCACCTTTTCCAAGAGGGACTTCAGTTGTTCCTTGGGGACTACTCCGATCACCTGTTCCATCACCTCCCCTGCCTTGAAGAGGATAAGGGTGGGGATGGCACGGATGCCATAGAGGGATGGTGTCTTTGGGTTTTCGTCCACATTCATCTTGGCGATCTTCACCCCACCATCTAACTCTTGTGCCAGCTCCTCCAGCATGGGGGCGACCATCAAGCAAGGACTACACCACGGTGCCCAGAAATCCACGAGGACTGGAATATTCGCCTTAAGGACCTCCTGTTCGAAATCGGCATCTGCTACATGGAACAGGGTTTCTTTGGACATTCTGATGGTACCTCCTTTATATTGGTTTAACTATATATTTTAATATTGTTATAAATATTATATACTTCTACCTCGTTTGTCAAGGGAGAATTTTGCTCGGGGGGTTCGTTGACAATGGACCTTGCAGAATATATCATGTCTGGTGAAGAGGATAAAGATGATATGTTAAAGGATCTATTGCCTTTGGTGAGCAGGCCTTCTCGATATTTGGGGAGGGAGGTAAACTCCTGCCGCAAGGACTTGCAACAGGCCAAACTGCGGTTCGCCCTCGTATTCCCCGATGCCTACGAGATAGGTATGTCCCATCTCGGGATGCAGATCTTGTATGGATTGCTCAACGCCCAGGAGGGGATCGTGTGCGAGAGGGCCTTCAGCCCGTGGTCCGACATGGAGGAGTTGCTCCGCTGTCGGGGTATCCCCCTGTTCAGTCTGGAGTCCCATGCCCCCTTAAGGGAATTCGACGTTATAGGCTTTTCCCTTCAATACGAACTCTGCTACACCAACGTCCTGAACGTCCTCTCCCTCGCCCAAATCCCCCTGCTGGCGAGGGACAGAGGAGAGGATATGCCCTTGATCATTGGAGGGGGACCATGCGCCTTCAACCCTGAACCCCTGGCGGACTTTTTCGACGCCTTTGTTCTGGGGGATGGGGAGGAGGTTACTTTAGAGGTGATTGATCTGATCAGCCGCTGGAAGGAGGATGGAGGTGATAAGGACACTCTATTGCGTGAGTTAGCCTCCATTGATGGGGTCTACATCCCCTCTTTTTTTCAGGTCAGCTATTGTCCAGGTGGCACCATCAGGAGGATAGAGCCCCTCCTGGGGCATTATCGGGAGGTGAGGAAGAGGACTGTCCCCGACCTCAACGAAATCTACTACCCCTTGGTTCCTATTGTTCCCTTTATGAAGGTGATCCACGATAGATTGAGCATGGAGATAACCAGGGGATGCACCAGGGGTTGCAGGTTTTGCCAGGCGGGCTATACATACCGACCTGTAAGAGAGAGGGATCCTCAGGTCCTTTTGGAGATCATCGATAAGTCCTTAAAGAGGACCGGTTATGAGGAGGTCTCCCTCCTGTCCCTGAGTGCAGGTGATTATAGCTGCATCTACCCCCTCTTGCAGACCCTTATGAGGAGATATGAAAAGGAGAAAGTGGCTATATCCTTGCCTTCCCTCAGGGTGGGTACCCTCACACGGGAGCTCATCGAGGAGATAAAGAGGGTGCGCAAGACTGGTTTTACCTTGGCCCCAGAGGCGGCCACCGAGAGGTTGCAGGGGATAATTAACAAGATCACCGACGAGGGGAGGTTGTTGGAGACCGCAGCCCAAGTCTTTGCTTCAGGGTGGAACTTGATAAAGCTCTACTTCATGGTAGGACTCCCCTCAGAAGGAGAGGAGGATCTTCGGGGGATAGCCGCCCTCTCCCAAAAGGTCTTTCGCCAGGGGGAGCGAGGGAAGAGGAGAGGAGGGGTGAACGTAAGTATTTCCACCTTTATCCCCAAGCCCCACACCCCCTTTCAATGGGAGCCCCAGTTGCCGTTGGAAGAGGTTGAGGAGAGGCAAAGGTATCTGAGGGAGGGGGTTAAGGGGAGAGGTATGCGACTAAAGTGGCATGATGCCAGGATGAGCTTTTTAGAGGGGGTCTTCTCCAGGGGGGATAGGCGTCTGGGAGAGGTCCTGCTGAAGGCGCATCAGCGTGGTTGCAAGTTTGACGGTTGGACAGAACACCTGAGGTGGAGTGAATGGGAGGAGGCCTTTGCCGATGTTGGTGTCGACGCCCCGTTTTATGCCTATCGAGGAAGGGATCCCTCAGAGGTTCTCCCGTGGGATCATCTCAACTGCGGGGTAGAGAAAGGATTCCTGAGGGATGAATCGGAGAGGGCCGGGAAAGGGGTGGTAACCCCTGACTGCCGCGAGGGAGAGTGTCTACGTTGTGGTGTCTGCGAAGGGGCGATAAAGATGGTATTGGCAGAGTCTAATCTTTCGCTTCCCACCTTGTCCATATCCTCCCGAGAGGTGGTGCGTAAGAGGCCATGGGTGAAGAAGATCCGTTCTCACTTTGTCAAGGTGGGGGAGGCCAGGTTCATAGGCCATCTGGAGATGATCGATGTATTAGTTAGGGCAGCCCGTAGGGCCGGTATCTCCATGAAGTTCTCCGAGGGTTTCCACCCCCTACCCAAGATATCTTTTACCAACCCCCTACCCTTAGGTACGGAGAGTTTGATGGAATTTATGGATCTGGAGCTTGCCCGCTACATGAGGGCAGGGGAGTTTAAAAAGAGGTTGAATAGAGAGCTCCCCCTCGGATTGCGGATCATCGATGCCCATGAAATGGCCTTAAAGGGGAGGCCGCTGCCCACCGTATTTGAGGTTGATCGCTTTCTTATCTCCCTGGAAAATTTGGGCAGAGCATTCCCCCAAGAGGAGCTGGGGAATAAGCTCCAACAAACCCTTAAAGGGGGAGATCTTACCCTCATACAGGAGAAGAAAGGGGGGGTAAGGAGGGTGAATGCCCTCCTCTACGTCGAGAAACTCCAGTTGCTGAGGAGGGATTCCTATTTACCCTCTATCCCCATTCATGCCGAGGTCCCTTCTCTAAAAGAGCTCTTTGGCGGGGAATTATTAATAGAGATGGCAATCAAGAGAGACGGAAGGGTTAGACCCGCCCTGATCCTGCAACACATCCTTGGCCTCACACCCGAGGAGGCGAAACTTCTCAGGGTGGTCAAAACGGAATCTCTCCCCCCATTGGTGTAGGTTACATCTTATACTTTCCAAAATCATCGGGTTTGAGACCTTCCAACCACCTTTTCAGATCTTCAGAGTCATCGATATCGCTGCGCTGTTTGAGGAGTCCCAGTTCGTCCGCCGCCTCCAACACCTTTTCGGTACAATATATAGGGGCCTCCACCCTTACGGCCAGGGCGATGGCGTCACTGGGACGGGAATCGATCTCTAAGTCTTTACCTTCAATTAATAGATGGACTACGGCGTAGAAGGTGTCGTCTTTGAGTTCGGTGACCACTACCTTTATCACCTGAACCTGGAACTTCTCCAGGATGTTCTTCATCAGGTCGTGGGTCATAGGGCGGGGGGTGATTACCTTCTCCATTCCCAGGGCGATGGCATTTCCCTCCATACTTCCGATCCAAATGGGGAGCACCCTTTCCTGTTGAGTGTCGAGCAGGACTACCACCGTAGTATTGAGATTTGGGTCGAAGATCAGACCCAAAATTCTCATCTTGATCATTTCCTCTCGCCCTTTCAATGTATCTTGCGCCACAAGGCCCTAAGCTGTTTGTATTATCCCACAGTTGTTAGAAAAAAGATACTTTTTTATATGGGTTTCCCCTCTTAGGTGGTGGGATTAAAAGGATAGAAGGGGTGGGTGTCTAGATGCCCTCTTTGGCCAATAACTCGATCAATTCCCTCTGCTTGGAGCTCAACTTTTTGGGGACCTTGATGGAGATCCGGATGTATGCGTCACCCTTCCCTCTTCCCTTAATATGTGGGATTCCCTCCCCTTTCAACCTCAGTCTTTTATTCCCGGAGGTGCCGGGGGGAATCTTCACCTTTTTGATCCCGTTGAGGGTGGGTACCTCGATGGTGGTTCCCAGCGCAGCCTTACTGAAGTTTATCTCTTGGTCGATATATATATCATCCCCTTCTCTGCGGAAGAGAGGATGATCTTGTACTTGAATGCGAACATATAGGTCACCAGGAGGTCCGCCTCCTGCCCCTCTTTTCCCCTTACCTGCTATCCTGAGTTTCTTCCCCGTATCAATTCCGGGAGGGATTTTTACCGCAATTTGTTCCACCTTTCCATCCCTGCGGATGGAGATCAGTCTTTTCGTTCCTTTGGCCGTCTCCTCCAGGGTAATGGTAAGGTCATAGATCATATCTCTTCCCTTGGAGGGTCCGGCATCACCTCGGGCAAAATGATCGGCGAAGTCAAACCCCTCATTTCCCGTGGTATATTGGCCAAAGGGCCCAGTAAAGGTGGTATGCCTGAACCCCCTCCTCTTCCCCCCGCCAAACAGGGTGCTGAAGATGTCCGAGGTGCTAAAACCGAAGTCCTTCAAGATATCCCCTATATCGAAACCCTGGAAGATGTCCTCCTGGGAGAACCTTTGATGGAATCCCTCAGCCCCGAAGGTGTCATATTGGCGTCTCTTCTCCGGGTCGCTGAGCACGGCATAGGCCTCATTTATCTCCTTAAATTTTTCCTCGGCCTCCTTGTTCCCTTTGT
Source organism: Deltaproteobacteria bacterium (assembly GCA_019308925.1). Taxonomy (NCBI): domain Bacteria; kingdom Pseudomonadati; phylum Myxococcota; class Myxococcia; species Deltaproteobacteria bacterium. The sequence continues at coordinate 21,278 of JAFDHG010000025.1, read as the reverse complement.
TCCTGTCCGGATGGTACTTCATGGCCAACTGGCGATAGGCCTTTTTAATCTCATCTGAAGTTGCGTTTTTGCTTGTTCCCAAAATCTTGTAATAGTCTTTCATGGCCTTTTCTCACTTACATCATTGTAGATCTTGCGATATACATTTTTTATCAGTCCATTCAAGTAGGCCTCAGGATTTTCTACCCCCTCTTTGGAGATGGAAAAGGAATTCACTCCCGCCTTATCCCTGATCAATTTCAGGGCAGGTTCGAAAAGGCTATCTAAGGTGGGAAGGATCTCCTTGATGTCCCTCTCCTCTTTTAATATCCAGGCCAGCAGAAGGTCCATAGCCTCCTCATCCAGATTGATCTCGATGCCATGCCTCTCCAAGAAGGATTTTTCAAAACCCTTGATCTGATAATAGGTGGACAGGACCTCCTCAAAGGCCGAGTTTACGTCCATCTCTTTTTTTATCACCCTATCCACGACGAGGTCTAAGCGGCTGTCAGTAAATATGGCCCCATATCGGCTCAAGAATTCCATCTTGCGGGCCTTTAAATAGTCCTTCATCTCTTCCCTCTCCTGTGCCACCAATTCTCTGTATTGCCTCAGCCTCTCTTCGTTATGAGGATTTTTTAAGATCTTCTGAAGTTCACCCTCTGTGTCCTCGGCCATCTCCTTGGTTACCACTAGTTCCTTGATATCTGTGGAAGGGAGTTTCCTCTCGAATTTCAGGAGGACCTTCTCAATAGCGCTGATCAATCCTCTGGCCCCAGTGCGTTCCTGGTAGGCCATCTGGGCCATCTTCCAAAGGGCCTCATCCTCAATCTGGAGGTCGATGCCGTAAGAGCGAAAGTCATTCTTTTTGCTTGTGATGATAGGGCTGTTGGGGTTTTTCAAGATGTTATAGAGATCCTCTGCCTCCAATTGGTGAAAGACGGCGATAACGGGTAGGCGCCCGATGAACTCCGATTCAAATCCATAATCGATCAGGTCCTCGGCGGAGACATGTTTCAGATACTCAGCCTTCTCATCTTTGGACTTGATCTCCGCCCCAAAGCCGATCCCCTCTTTGTTCATCCGCTTCTTGATGATGTCCTCCAAGCCATTAAAGGCCCCGCTCACAATAAAGAGGATATTTCTGGTGTTTATAGTCTTCTTTTCTTTTTTACCTGTCCGGCGATATCTCTCAATGGCCTCCATTTGGGAGATGGGGTCGTGGGGTACACGCAGGTCCACCTCCGTCTCTTCCATAGGCTTCAACAAGGCCCTCTGCACCCCTGTTCTCGAGACATCAGGACCGATGATGTTGCCGCTGCTGGCTATTTTGTCGATCTCATCGATGTATATGATCCCATATTGGGCCTTCTCTATATCGTTGTTGGCCTCGTAAACCAGATCCCGCAGCAGGTCCTCCACATCACCCCCCACATATCCTGTCTCGCTGAACTTGGTGGCGTCTCCTTTTACAAAGGGGACCCCGATCTTTTTGGCAATGAGCCTTATCATATATGTCTTCCCCACCCCAGTAGGGCCGATCATGATGATGTTGTTCTTGACATTTCCCACCCCAGGGCCAGATTCATTCCCCTTTTTTATCATGAACTTGGTCTTGTTATAGTGCGTGCAGATCTTGGTGGCTAGGATCTCTTTGGCTTCATCCTGTTTGACGATGAAGGAATTGAGGTAAGAGATGAGTTCCTCAGGCTTCATATCGAAGTTAATGTAAGGGGAGGGCTTCTTCAGCGTCTTTCCCTTCTCGTCCCTTTGCTCAGGGGAGACTTTGGGAACAAGGGTAGAGACCACCAACTTTACCCTATCGCCGTACTTTTTCTCCAGGTACTTGTTCAGCTCTTTCTCGAGCTCTTTTTGGTCCGGAATCTTGTCATGGGGCCCTTTCATTTTCTCTTTTTATCCTCCTAATTACGATCTTACCCTAATATAACAATCGCTGCTGTTCGTTTCAACATCTCTCTACCATTTCCCATTCTGCATTATCCTTGCGATGGATGTCAACGGAAAGCTTTACTTTTATTGGATAAGGTTATATTTTATTAGGTCCAAAATTATGCAAGGGAGAAAGCAAAAGATGGAGGCTAAAGACGGGGAAGGGGATGATCTGGTTATGAGGATCAAAGAGATCCTCACCCATCGTGAGATCAAGAGGGTGACCGCGGAGCCCGACCTCACGAGAGCGGCAGTTTTACTCCCTTTGTTCTTGAAGGATGATTCATATCACGTCCTTTTTACCAAGAGGACAGATAGGGTAAAACACCATAAGGGGGAGATCTCCTTTCCAGGGGGGATTTCCGAGACCTCCGATGAGGATCTGTTGGCCACTGCCTTGAGGGAGACCCACGAGGAAGTCGGGGTGAAGCCGGAGGACGTAGAGATATGGGGGGAGATGGATGAGGTGGTGACCATGTCCAACTTCATCGTCTCTCCCTTTGTGGGCCTCATCCCCTACCCATATCCCTTTGACACCTGTAGCGAGGAGATTGAGGAATTGATCCTTCTCCCCTTAGGATGTTTCCACAAGGAGGGGATCTTGGCCGAGGAGTACAGGACTTACCAAGACAAGACCCAGTTGGTGTACATCTACCATTGCGGCCGACATATCATCTGGGGGGCAACGGCAAAGATTTTGAAACAATTTCTAGATCTCATCTCTGGAGAGGGGCTCAGATGATGATTACCCGTTTTGATATGCTTGATGGTCTCATGGGGGGCGCCGATGACCTGAATGGTCTCCAGATCTTCTGGGGATATATGCTTTACCTTCAGGAGGGCGTCCTTTATCCAATTCAATAACCCCTGCCAAATGTAACCACGTGGAAAAAGGAGTGGAGCTTTTAAGAATAATTCTAGTCTTCGCATTGATCATTGTTCTATTGGTACGGAAGGTGGAACTATGGGCCACCTTGGCTATCGGGGGGGTCACCCTTGGCCTCCTTTGCAGGCTTCCTTGGGTGAAGATAGGCGGGGAATTCTTCCATGGACTCCTGGAGCCCAAGACCATTAAGCTCGTAGGCGCCCTCTTTTTCATACTCTTGCTCAGTGAGATCATGAGGGAGACAGGGGGGATGCGCAAGATGATCGATTCCTTCGGGGCGATCACCAGAGACCTCCGGGCGGTGGTGGCCTTGTTGCCGGCGATGATAGGGTTGATGCCCATCATGGGGGGCGCATTGGTCTCAGCCCCCTTGGTCGTCGAGGCCTCCGATGCCTTGAGGCTCTCTCCCGAGAGGAGGACCTTTCTCAACTACTGGTTTCGCCATATTTGGGAATATTTTCTCCCCACCTATCCAGGGGTGATCCTCACCTCGGCCCTGTTAGGGGTATCCTTGAGGGACATCGCCGCCTACAATTCTCCCCTTACCCTTGCCGCCATAGGAGGGGGGATCGCCTTCGGTTTTCGCGGTGTGGGCAAAGGTGAGGAAGGGAAGTGGGGCAAGGGGATAGTGGAGGGGATAAGGGGGGTACTTTTCTCCCTCTTTCCATTGTTGGTGGTTTTAGTCATGGTCATCCTCCTGAAGGTGGAATTGGTGTATTCCCTGATGCTGGCCATCGGGATAGAGCTCCTGCGGGGAAGGATAGGATGGAGGAAGACCAAGGAGATGGTTTTGCGCAATTTGTCGTCCGCAAAACTCCTGCTTAGCGTGATCATGGTCGTTTATTTCCAGCGGATGTTGGGGGCCACACAGGCAGTAGGCAGCTTCCATGACAGCCTCTGCCAGGTGGGTATCTCCCCCCTCTTTTTGTTGGTCGTTCTCCCCTTTGCCATCGGCCTCATGACGGGAGTGACCATCGCCTTTGTCGGGGTTGCCTTTCCCATCCTCTTGCCCGTAATGCAGGGGAGGGATAACCTCCTCCTTTACCTGATGTTCGCCTATGTCAGCGGTTTTTGTGGGGTATTGCTCTCCCCCCTGCATCTGTGTCTAGTCCTCACCAAGGATTATTTTAGGGCAGAGATGAGGAAGGTCTACCGACTTCTCTTTCCACCAGTAAGTGCTGTCTGGGGGATAGGCGCCCTGATCTTCTCTTTCCATGTTGTGGGGATAGGAGGATGAAGTACGATGTGATCATCATCGGGGGAGGAATAGGGGGTCTGACCTCGGGGGCCTTGTTGGTCAGACATGGTCTTCGAGTCTTGATCCTGGAGCGAGGGGCCAGGACTGGGGGGTATGTGACCTCGTTTAACAGGGGGGGGCTCAAATTTGATGCCACCGGAGCCTTTGTCGGCGGTTGTGAAGAAGGGGGGGAGTTTTCAAAGATCCTGGTGCAGACAGGGGCCCAGAGGCACCTTCGTTTCCTCAGGGTTGAGGCCGCCAGGAATATCTACCCCGATTTCAGCCTGGATCTGCACCTGAGGGGGGGGTTTGAGGAATATATCAAAGGGGCAAAGGAGCTCTTCCCAGAAGAGAGGCGGGCCCTAAGGGACTACTTCAACTTGATAGGTAAGGTTGGGGAGGAGATAAACCGCTTTGGAGGGCTCACATGGTGGCGAAGACTCTTCTTCCCCGTCTGTTTTCGGCACCTCATCTTATATCAGCGGGCCTCTTTGGGACGCATCTTGCATAGGTACTTTCAGGGTGAGGGGATCAAGTTAGTCCTCTCCACCCTCCCCTCCCATCTCCCCCCCTCTCGTCTCTCCTTCCTCTTTACTGCAACCCTCATCACCAAGGTCTTGGCCCAGGGGGTATGGTACCCGCAGGGGGGTATGGGGGCCATCCCCCAGGCATTAGAGGCTGCCTTTTCGGAGGGAGGGGGTGAGGTTAACTTGGAGACGGAGGTGGAGGGGGTTGAGGTAAAGGGTGGCAGAGTGAAAGGGGTCTTCACTCGAGCAGGGAACTTCATCCCGGCCAATACGGTGGTGGCCGCCATCAACATCCGCCGCGCCCTGGGAGATCTATTACCCGAGGAATATAGGAGTAAGCTCTACCATTGGGTCCATGCCTTAGAGTATTCCCTCTCCTCCTTTTTGGTCTATCTGGGGGTGGAGATGGATTTGGCCCCTCTTGCCCTCCCTTACCTTACCTACTTGAGCTCAGGGAATACGGAGATGGAATATGAGCAATTGAGCCGGGGGGAGATACCCGACGACCCCACTGTGATTATCACCATACCTACCCTCCTTGATCCCTCCCTCGCCCCTAGGGGGCATCATATCCTGCGCCTAATCACTCCAGCCCCCTATGGATTCCGCGATGGCTGGGGAGGAAAAGATAGATCTCTCTACCTCGAAATCAAGGATGAGATAACGCAGAGACTCATCCGCACGGTGGAGGCCAGGTATATCCCGGGCCTAACCGCCCATATTAAATTCGTTGAGGCCGCCACCCCCCTCACCCTGGAGAGGTATACGGCCAATGAAGGGGGTGCTACCTATGGCCTTGCCCCCACCCCCTGGCAATTCGGCAGGGGGAGGCCGGCCAACAGGACCCCCATTAAAGGGCTCTACCTGGCGGGTCACTACACCCGCCCCTCTCATGGGATCGTGGGGGCAGCCATATCAGGGAGCTTTGTCGCCGAGATGATCATCAGGGAGCGAGGGAGGTAAAGGGTGGACGTCCTCTTTATCCATGTCCCCAAATTCAAAAACTATTATCGCCCCATAGGTGAATACATCTGGATAAATTACATGCCCATGGGGCTTCTGGCCTTGGCCGACCTCCTCGCCCGGGAGGGCTATGCCACGGAGATCGTCCATCTGGGGGTGGAGTGGATGGAGGAGAGGGATTTTTCCATTATCGATTATATAGCCCAAAGAGGACCGAAGGTCGTGGCCCTCCCCCTCCACTGGCACCACCAGTCTTATGAGGTGATTGAATATTGCCGAAGGATCAAGGAGGCCTTCCCAGGGGTCTTCCTACTCCTAGGGGGTCTTACCGCCAGCTTCTTTCACCGTGAGATCATACAGGGGTTTCCCTGGGTGGATGCCATCATCAGGGGGGAAGGGGAAATCCCCCTTTTGCGGTTGGCCGAGGCCATCATGAGAGGAGGTGACCTCGCAGACGTGCCCAACCTGACCTGGAGGAATGGGGAGAAGGTCGCAGAGAACCCCCTGGATTATGTGGCCTCCCAGGAGGCCCTGGATGGGCTCTGCTTCACCAACTTTGCCCTCCTTAAAAATTCCCAGACCTACATAAACTGGGTCCTCCTCCCCTTCTTTGTTAAAGGGGTCTCCAAGAAGAGGAATCGCCTCTTCTTCTCCCTCAAGAGCCCTATGTTTCACCTGCCGGTGGGCAGGGGCTGCCCGGTCAACTGCACCTGGTGTGGAGGAGGAAAGGCTGCCCAAAGGCTTATTGCCGACCGCCAGGGGGTGATCTTCCGGGATATAGAGAAGGTGATAGCCTCCATAAAGGAGGCCATAAACTGGGGGTATGAGACTATGCACATCAGCTTTGATCCCTACCCGCAGCGCCCAGACTACTATTTAAGACTCTTCTCCCGGATCAGGGAAGAGAGGCTGAAGGTGGAGTTCTTTTTCGAGTCCTTCGGGCTCCCCCCTAAGGAGTTCATCGATGGGTTTGCCCAGACATTCGGCCCCAGGTCTCTTCTGGCCCTCTCCCCGGAGAGCGGTTCGGAGGAGGTGCGCCGGCGTAACAAGGGTTATTCCTACACCAACCAGGAACTATGGGATTGTTTAGAGTACACTGGGGAAAAGGGGGTAAAAGTGGATCTCTTCTTCAGCCTCGGCCTCCCCTATGAGAGGGAGGGTGACCTTGAGGAGACCGCCAGGCTGATCGCCTATATCAGGAGACATTTTCCCCATGTCCAGGGGATCAGGACATTTACCATCGAGATGGAGCCTGGGGCGCCTTGGCAACTCCAGCCCGAAAAATTTGGGGTGAGGACAGACCTGCGGACCTTTTCCGATTTTTACTATTATCACAAGGAAGGAGGGGGGGGATTTGGTGCCTTTGGCTACTACATTCCGGGATACTTTTCAGATCTGGGGGAAGATGCCGAATGGGAATTTCAGAGGAAGTTGCAGGAGATAAAGTGCCGCCGTTTTTGTTTCATCCACCCTAATGCCCGCAAGAGCAGTTCCCCCTTTTGGGGGAGGATGTTGTGCCGGACCTCGGCCATGATGGGTAAATTGGGGGGATGGTGGGGGAAGGCAAAGGGGTTTTGGAGAAGTTTCTAAGGGGAATTTGTTTTTATGTTCGAGAATTCTATGGTAATATAAAAACAGATAGGGATTCAAGGGTTCAAGGATTCTAGGGGCTTGCCTTTCACTAGAATCCTGTACACCTAGGCCGCAGGAACCCTATGATTTGAATCCTCGAATCCTTGGGATTTTTAGCAACTTTTAGGAGAAGAACTTTAAAAAGAGGGAGGGTCTACCATGTGTCAATCTACAGCATATATCTTCAAGGATGGCAAAGAAGAGGAACTCCTGGCCGATATCGCTACCATCATCCCTGAGGGGAAGAAGTTGCGCCTTATCAGCCTCTTTGGCGAGGAGGAGGTGGTGGAGGCCTCCATTCAGGAGATCAACCTCTTAGAGCACAGGATCCTGCTGAAACCGGAATAGGTCGCCCACCACCAGGCCAATTTGGTGGTAAGGATCTTGTTGGGGGAGGAGATGGCTAAGAAGGCTGCGGAACGGGCATGTGTAATCGGGGAGATCTTTGGGAATTGTTACGCCATCATGGATAGCATCGCCGATGGGGTGTTCACGGTAGATTTTTCAAGGCGTATCCACTTCTTCAACCGTGCTGCTGAGCGGATCACCGGCTTCAGCCGCCAGGAAGCCATGGATAAATACTGTTTTGATATCTTTCGGGCAAATATCTGCCAAATCAATTGTGCCCTGGAGGAGACCTTCGCCACGGCAAGGGAGTTGGTCAATATTGCCGCGATCATCATCAACAAAGAAGGCGAAGAGATACCCATCAATATCAGCACGGCCTTGCTGAGGAGCGAAGATGGAGAGGTCTTAGGGGGGGTAGGGGTGTTCAGGGACCTCACTGTGGAGGAGACCCTCAGGAAGGAATTGAGCAAAAGCTATTCCTTTCAGGATATGATCAGCAAGAACCCGAAGATGCAGAGGATCTTCGGCATCCTTCCCGATGTAGCTGAGAGCGAGGTTAGCGTCCTCATCCAAGGGGAGAGCGGGACTGGGAAGGAATTGCTCGCCAGGGCAATTCATGCCTTAAGCCCCCGCAGCCGTGGCCCCATGGTGGAGGTCAATTGTGCCGCCATCCCCGAGACCCTCTTGGAGAGTGAGCTCTTCGGTTACTTGAAAGGGGCCTTCACGGATGCAAAGAGGGATAAGCCGGGACGGCTGGCAACAGCCGCTGGGGGGACCCTTTTCTTGGATGAGATCTCAGAGGCCCCTTCTTCCACCCAGGTGAAATTGCTCCGTGTCCTGGAGGAAAAGCTATATGTACCCCTTGGAGGGACAGAGCCGATCAAGGCGGATGTCCGCATCGTAGCGGCCGCCAATCGGGATTTGGCCCAGATGGTAGAGGAGGGTACATTTCGCGAAGACCTTTATTACCGCCTTAATGTGGTAAAGATTGAACTTCCCCCTCTGTCTGAACGCAAAGAGGACATTCCCCTTCTTATCGACCATATCATCCATCGGCTCAATGTGATTCGTAGCAGAGAGGTCATAGGCCTTTCCGAAGAGGCCTTAGGACTACTGATACGCTATGATTTGCCGGGTAATATCCGGGAGTTGGAAAACATCCTGGAGTATGCATTCATCTTGTGCAAGGGGCAGATCATTGAGCTTGAACACCTCCCCGAGGATTTGAGGCGAAAGGTAGAGGCATCTTCATCCCCATCCAGGACAACCCATCCCATGGATTTCATCGAGGCCCAGATCATCCGTGAGGCCCTGGACAGACACAGGGGAAATCGCCTCATGGCAGCTCAGGAATTAAACATCAGCCGTTCCACCCTCTGGAGGAGGATGAAGAAATACGGGCTCTTCCATTGAAAGGTATCTCTACAGAGGGGCAGCGAAACAGTTTCATTAATATGTTTCAATTTTGAAACTATTTTTTCTTTCCTTCCTCCACTGCCAGAGAAATAAAACATATCTATTTGAAATTATTAACCTTTTTTTCTGCATGTATTATAAATTTTTGGCATAAAGTTTGCTGGAAGTAAATAATAGAGGTGGTAGATGAAGGTGGCAATACCCTTATTCGGTACCCGGGTTTCTCCCCACTTTAGTTCTTCCCCGGAGGTCTTAATAGCAGAGGTTAAGGGGAGAGAGATCCTGGAGGTGAAGAGGGGCCTATGGGAGGGGATGTCCTCAATGGAACGGATGCAGAGGCTGCAGGCCTGGAAGGTTGAGGTTGTGATCTGTGGTGGCATCGCCCAAACCTGTCGTTCGCAACTAAGGGCGAGGGGGATCGAGGTGATCTACAACCAAATGGGCGAGGCAGAGGAGGTCTTGCGCCAATGGGTCCTATCCAGCAAACCCAAAGGGGGAGCGAAAGGGGTGTTGGGCCCAAAGGGAGATCGCATCGGCGCGAAGGTGCGCCGAAGGAAGGAGGACAACAGTCATGGAAAGATCAAAGGGGCTTTTAAAGGAATATGGCACTAAACAGGCGGCAAAGGTCATCGTTGAGCTATTGCCTAAGGTCTCCGACCGTCAATTGGTGACCCTTACCCATTTAGCGGAACTGCTGAGTAGCGATCCTGGGGTGGTCAATGGCATCAAGAAGATAAGGATGTTTCTGGAGACACCAGGGCACCCGGCCAAGGACCTATTTCGACGGGTCCTGGAACTTCTCCCCGCAAAGAGGAGGGTCCGTCTGTTCGAGACCCTATTCAACCATGGCTGGTTTGAGGGTGGGAGGAAGCGGGACAAGATCGAGGCAGAGAAGGGCTTCCGGCCGCCCTTTGTCATGATCCTGAGCCCTACCATGCGTTGCAATCTGCGTTGTAAAGGATGCTATACCTTGGGTTATGGCTTGAAGCACGAACTTCCCTTACCAGTAGTGGATCGCCTATTAACCGAGTGCGAGGAGCTGGGGATCTACTTTGTCACCATCTTGGGGGGAGAGCCACTTGTGTACCCTCACCTCTTTGAGATAATCGAGAGACACCCGGACATCTTCTTCCAGGTCTATACCAACGGGACCTTGATGACCCAGGAGAAGGCCCAGCAGTTTGCCGATCTGGGTAACGTGGCGGTGGTGATCAGCATTGAAGGGGGTGAACAGGAGACGGATAGCTGGCGGGGGAAGGGGGTCTATAAGAAGATTATGCAGGCCTTCGACTATCTCCGGGAGGCCCGGGTGATTATTGGGACCTCAGCTACTGTGACCCGACAAAATGTGGATGTAGTCTCCTCCTTTGACTTCGTCGATCAGATGATTGAGCTGGGCTCATTGGGCCAGATGTACTTCCTCTATATCCCGGTAAACGGCCGCGCGGACTTCTCCCTTATGGTTACCCCGGAGCAGCGCGAGCACCTGCGCCGCCAGGTGTTGGCCATCAGGGACACCCGGCCGATGTTTGTCATGGATTTCTGGAATGACGGGCCATATGTCGAAGGATGCATTGCAGGAGGCCGACGCTACTTCCATGTCAATGCCAAAGGGGATGTGGAACCATGTGTATATACCCATATCGCCATAGATAACATCTATGAGAAAAGCTTGACCGAGGCCCTGGACAGCGACCTCTTCCGCAATATCCGAGCCCGCCAGCCCCATAACCCCAATCACCTCAGACCTTGCATGATCATCGATAATCCCCACGTAATGCGTGAGGTCATACGAGACGCTAAACCCTTCTTCACCCACCCAGGGGCAGAGGAGATTTACACGGTCAAACATCGGGAGATGGATGCCTATGCCCGCAGATGGGGTAAGCTGGCCGATAGGGTTTGGAGTGAGGAATATGAAAATGGAAGAAGGAAACGGGTGAAGGAGGGTAAGATTGCCGCCTGATCTCATAATGAGGGCAAAACCCGATCTGGTCTTGGTGTTTGGGGCCGATCACATCTATTTCATGGACGTGCGTCATGATCATGATGCCTCCCGATATCATGTAGATGCGTCTGGAGTTGTGGCACTATCTCATAACCCTTCTTTGCTGATCGAAGGATAGGAAATAAAAACCAGCGTGAAAGGAGGTAATTTCTATGGAGGGTTAGGAGGAAATCCTTGTTCCCTTGGACGGATTAGAGACATCAAAAGTCATTCTCCCTAAGATTGAGAAGTTGGTCGCTGCCTTCGGGTTGGCCAAGGGACTCAGGACTTCTATGTGGCTGAAGGATCTTTCCAGAGTCCTTGTGAGATAGAGATTGGAAAAGTTGCAGGATATATGATATTATTTAATTAGTCATGAAATTTGTCTCATCCTAGAAAGAGGCAAATTCCACAAAAGGTCTATTTTTTAGTATGAATTAATTAGTAGTAGATATCGAAAAATCTTATTTTTCGATATCTTGCAACTTTGGCGGTCTTATTAGAATTAATCGAGGTAATTTCATGAATAGAAGAGAAAAAGGCTTGGCTTCAACTGCCTTGCAAGCAAATATAGAAAAAACTGCAGCAGTTGTGGAGATTCCAGAAAAGCAACAAATACTTCTAAGGACTGTTGATGGTTTATATGGTGTATATAAACGTACTAAAGAATTTTTAGATGAGTTTAACCATCCATATATAAACTGGGAATTTGTTGTTGAACGTCTTAAGACTATTTCCCTGGGTGACTTTTATAAACACAATGCTCATAAAGACGGAATAAATGCGTTAAAAGTTATTGTGGAGATTTACTTTGATATCATACGATTGGCTCCAGGTGAAGATGTTAAAGAAAGAGCGTTAAAATACCTTTTTGACTATATTGAAAATATACTTTCTAATAGCAAAGACCATCTCCCCAGGAATCTCTCGTTAATTCCTTTTATAATAAAATCTCTTGCTCAAATTTCAAATCAAAATTCCTTTTTAAAGAAAAGCTCTACTTATTTGAAACCAATACTGAAATTTCTCATTACCAACAATATTGCAATAAAAACTGAAGGATTAAAGACACTACTATATAATGTATTTAGATCTACCTATGAATATTGGCTTACGCAGCCTGACCCAAAAGGATGGTCTGGTTCAAACGAAGAGACAAAAGAAGCAATTGAAAACTTTGAAGATCTTATTGAACCATTGAGTCATCACAATTTAACAATATTGTTAGATAAACTTGAAGCAATAAGTGGCTCAACAGCGGTGGATAAACTTGATGCATTAGCTTCATATCTGGATATGCCAGACCATTTTCAGATAGTAAAAGGATATTTGTTGGTTGCTGATGAATTAGAGCGAGCTGATATTTATGCTGGCCATCAACATCTTGTAAAGCTTAATTTTCTTTTCAAGATAATAAATGTAAAAGGGCTTTCAGATATCCATGGCACTACTCTCAGGGAAATCAACCGCTCTCTTAGCATGGTTTTTAAGGAGGAATCTCCAGAAAAGCTGAATGTTTTTGTTAAACAAGTATTTAATTTGCTCAAGAAAAGTACGTCCCGCTACCAATACCAGGACACAATTATAAATTGTATTATTACTGTAGCTAAAGAAATATTTAAGATAAATGACCACGCACTTGTAGATACATTTATTGAGCAGGTAATCTCCTTTGGTTTTCAATATCCTGATATTCAGGGCTCAACTACAGATTGGCAGGTAAAAGTAAATCCTATTCATGTCAAGAACATACGAGCATGGCTTGAGATCATCGCTTTAAGACCAAGATGGACAAAAAGGCTTTTGTCCGCACTTATCATTAATCTTAAAATAGGGGGGATATTTGTTAGTGATACCGATCTTCTACAAAAGGATATCTCCGCACTTTTAAATTCAGATATAAAACCTTCATATAATCTTGTAAAGCAGCTGGCAAGAATTTTTCCAATTTATTTTAGCGAGATAGGCGCAGAAGGGGAGTTACGAGATATATCTACAAAGATTGATGAACTTTCATTTAGAAGCGACAACGCAATTCATTTTTTGCGTAAACAGTCCCATGTTGAAAGCAATAGCTTGTTGGTACCTTTTGTAGAGAATATATTTCGTTATTGGTACTCCGGGGACAAGGAGAATATGAAGGGATATCTTCCAGATGAAGTTTACAACCAGATTGTAAATTCAGGAGAGTATTTTGATGGGGCACATAAAATATTTAAAGTTATCTTAGAAAAGATAGACCATGATCCTCATAAATTTCTCGAATGGGATAAATCAAAAATACAAAAGGAAATAAATGGTATAAAAGGGGTGATGGATAGGGATAAAGAGAGGGCTATATTGCTAATACGACTTTATCAGCTTTTATATAAGAAATATAATCCAGAACATATCGATTTATTGCAAGATCTAGAATCAGCACATATATTTAGTCCTTCAAAAATTCGCTCTTTAAAAAGGTCTTTGAAAAGAAACGATTATTACAGGGGTCTGAGCATCATTTTAGAGTTTTTAAATATATTGAAGGAACGGATCCTTTCCCCTAAAAGAACGGAGTCTTTTGAAAATATTTATCATAAAAGGCATATTGCTGCTGGTATTCCATCGATGTATGGGACATATAGGGAAGAAAAATTTGATGCATTAAGTCTTTCTCTTCGTCTAGAGAGCCTTGCCAATGTCTTGTTTGAACAGATGATTGTTTCTTTAAATCTTAAATTTATTACAAAAAGTACACTTGCTAAGATTCATAAATATCTCTGGCTCTTTATAAAGGCCCTTGACTTGGAAGGTATTGCCAAGGAAGGACTGGAAGCCAAGATGAAATTTTTTGGCAGTGCCCTTCAAGTTAAACTTTTTTCCGTTGATCAATACATCAATATCTTTCAATTTGTATCGAGGAGCATCCAAGATATTATAAGAAATTATTATATTGACGCGCATAGGTCAAATCTCCCTATTATTATCAATCAAAGTTTAGAGAAGAAACAAGACACAGGAGAGCAGAAGACATCACCAAAAGATGAAGAAGCTGTTTATCAAATCTCTGAAAATTTCATTCGATCAATGATATCCAGTGCTTTTGGGCTTCAGGCCCTTGATAACTTTATAAGTAATATCTTAAGGGCTCTTAGCACAGAGTCAGAAAGACTTAAAGATAGGAAAGAAATCCTTAACCTTCTAATGACGTATGATCCAGATATAACGATTTCACCCATTTATCAGATAAATAAGAAGACTGATGATCAGATACATCTTGGGAACAAAGGATATTTTTTAAAGAAACTCGCCTCATTTCATTTCCCGGTCCCTCCCGGATTTATTATTACAACAGAGGTGTTTAGGTGCTTTGATGCGGTAGTTGGTTACAAATATATTTCAAAGGATTTAAGCCTCAGGATATATAATGAATTATTGAAGCTCCAAAAAATAACAGGACGTAGATTTGGTGATCCTGAAAATCCTCTACTTCTTTCGGTGAGGAGTGGGGCTGCGGTTTCTCTTCCGGGGATGATGAATTCTTTTTTAAATGTAGGTATCAACGAGAGTATTGCTGAAGGTCTCAGCAAAAGAAGGGGATATAGGTGGGCTGCGTGGGATAGTTACAGAAGGTTTCTTCAAATATGGGGTATGTTTCAAGGGTTAGAGCGTGATTTTTTTGATCAGATTATAGATGATTTTAAGAGTAAATATAAGGTTATTAAAAAGATACAATTTAGTGCTGATCAAATGAAGCAGGTGGCTTTAACATACAGGAAGGTTATCGAAGAAAAAGGAATAGAGGTTGTAGATGATCCAGCTGAACAATTGAGACATGCTGTTTTGCGAGTATTTGAGTCATGGAATTCTACTCGTGCAAAGATATACCGTCATCAAATGAATATAGCGGATGAATGGGGAACAGCAGTTGTAGTTCAAGCTATGGTATTCGGCAACTTAAATAGGGATTCAGGATCAGGGGTGGTTTTTACTCGAAATCCGAGAGGGTTATCTCCTGCTGTAACTCTTTATGGTGACTTTATATTTGGAGTTCAAGGTGATGATATTGTTTCCGGCCTAGTAGAGACTTACCCTATTTCAGAAAATCAGCGGAAGGAGGAAAGAAGAGATTCAGAGATTTCATTAGAAAAGGAATTTCCAGAGATATATTTTGAACTTTCGCGTCTCTGTGAAAAACTGGTTTATGAAAGAGGACTTAGCCACCAACAAATCGAGTTTACCTTTGAAAATGCAAAAAAGGAAGGTCTTTACGTTCTTCAGACAAGAGATATGGCCCCAATAGAACAGAAAAAATTAAAATTTTTTAAGGATACTGGGGAATTTAAAGAATCCCTTTTGGGTATAGGCGTAGGTGTCGGTGGAGGAGCTCTATGTGGGAGGGTTGTCTATTCAGAAGAGGAAATAAAGTTTTTCCGAAAAAAGGAACCTGAAACAGCGCTTATCTTGATTCGGCCTGACACCGTTCCAGACGATGTAGGGCTGCTCCTTCAAGTGGATGGTCTCCTTACTGCAAAAGGTGGAAGCACTTCTCACGCTGCTGTTACAATACCTCAACTCAAAAAGGTTGGAGTGGTAGGTTTCAAGAAGCTTAAAGTGTATGAGACGAGGGGATATAGTGTTGTTGATGGGCATATTATCAAGGGCGGGACCTTTATTGGTATTGATGGTTGGAGCGGAACAGTTTATTTAGGAAAACATGAGGTTGAATCTGAAGAATCATATATAGTAAATATTTAATGAGCGTTATTCCCCGGTTAAGACCCTTTTGTCAAGTGCATTGAGCATCTGTTTAAGGGCATTAGGTTGTCTGAGTAGAGACCTTTACATACAAAAATTTACCTCAGATAACAGAGAAACCAAACAGGGAGGTAATACAGATGAGTAGAGTTGAACTATTTGCTAATCGACTGCCGATACTTGGGATAAATGGTTTGGGCAGAATAGGGAAGTTGACCTTATGGCATCATATAGGTAGAAAGTATTTTAAAGAGATAATTGTAAATCAGGGACGAGATATAGGCACAGGGTTAAGCGCTATTGCGCAAACGATAGAAAAAGACTCAACTTACGGGCTGCTTCATAAATTTCTTTATGGTGTGAACGCTGATCGTGTCATTCAAATTGTAGATGAAAGAGAGGGAAGGTTGTTAATCGATGGCACACCTGTAACAGTTTTAAAAAAGGCAAGGAATCCGAAAGATATCCCGTGGCGCGACTATGGGGTTGATGTAGTTGTTGAGTGCACAGGAAAGTTTAGGGACCCGACGTTAACTCCGGATGAGGAAAAAGGTTCCATAAGAGGACATCTTATGGGTGGAGCAAAGGTGGTGATTAATTCCTCAGCTTTTAAAATAAAGAATAAGGCCTTAAAGATGCCAGAAGATGCTGTTACATTGATTTATGGGATCAATCACTCCTCTTTTAACCCCGATAAACATATATTGATATCGGCTGCTTCCTGCACAACCACAGGACTTGCTTATATGGTAAAGCCCCTTCTTGAAAACGAGAAGACAAACCTTATCCTTACTGCCTCCATGTCGACAATTCACGCGGTGACCAATTCACAAGCTGTATTGGACGCTGTCCCGAAGGCGGGAGCAACTGATTTAAGAAAAACCAGGAGCATTCTAAACAACATCATTCTAACCTCAACCAATGCTGCTGAGGCATTGGGACAGGTAATTCCAGAGGTCAAAAACATAGGGTTTATGGCAGACTCAGTCCGAATACCTACCAATACTGAATCCTTGATCATTTTAGATGTTACTGTCCAGAGTCGAATGAAGAAGGATGGGACAGCAAGCTCAATCAATACGAAAGCTATTAATGAGATCTATAAAAAGGCGGCAGAGGGTGATCCTGAACACTTATTGGTTTATTCTGATGAACAAAACGTATCGACAGATGTGAAAGCCCTTGACGCGGCTGTGGTAATAGAAGGCCAATTTAATCATTCTCGGACAGCTTTTATAACTGCTGACCTCTCACATATCCCTAACATTCCTGAGGAATTACTTCGTTCAATCCCTTTGAAAAACCTGCAGATCCCTGTTGTCCATGCCAAAATTTTTGGTTGGTATGACAACGAGTATGGAAGTTATACTAACAGGATGGGAGATTTAACCGTTTACATGCATAAGATGTTAAATAACCTATTTTGATAGTTCTAATGGTTACTTGCAATGACGCCTTTGCCTGGTTTATTACACCAGGTACCTTGCAAGTTCGTATCCGGCAACATAACCTGAGGATAGACCTTTAGGCACGGAAGAAATTGGTCTCAAATGAGGTCTTTTATCTCTCGCATACCTTGTTTGGCGATCCTGACGGTGTTGGGGCATTTTTCTGAAATAAAGTATTGACAAAGACGAGAAAAAGTGATATCTTTCACAAAAGGTGGGAACCACCTAGTTATAAGTGTTGTCACTACAAATCAAATCGCCTTGAATACTTAATAGAGGATGAAAAAATATAACGCATTAAATTAAAAGAGGGATGAAATGGCAGGGGAAAAGGGTATGATTTCTATGATGGAGGAGACACGAGTATTTCCTCCTCCCAAGGAGTTGAGTGAAAAGGCTTATATTAAGAGTATGGAGGAATATAAGAAGCTTTACAAGGAATCCATTGAGAACCCTGAAAAATTTTGGGGAGAGCTTGCTGAGGACCTTGACTGGTATAAGAAGTGGGATAAGGTGTTGGTTGAGGATTTTGCCAATGCCAAGCATGAATGGTTTGTTGGGGGCAAGCTCAATGTTTCTTACAATTGTCTTGACCGTCATTTGACTACTTGGCGCAAGAACAAGGCGGCTATTATCTGGGAGGGAGAACCTGAGGGAGAGAACAAGATATACACCTATCAGCAACTGTACTATGAGGTCTGTAAGTTTGCTAACGTCCTGAAAAAGTTTGGTGTTAAGA
Organism: Deltaproteobacteria bacterium; assembly: GCA_019308925.1. Classification (NCBI taxonomy): domain Bacteria; kingdom Pseudomonadati; phylum Myxococcota; class Myxococcia; species Deltaproteobacteria bacterium. The sequence continues at coordinate 3,429 of JAFDHG010000025.1, read as the reverse complement.
AGGGTGACCGCGTCTCTATCTATCTGCCTATGATTCCCGAGTTGCCTATTGCCATGCTGGCCTGTGCCAGGATAGGGGCTATTCACAGCGTGGTGTTTGGCGGCTTCAGCGCAGAAGCACTGAGGGACAGGATTTTAGACGCCGGAGCTAAGATCCTCATTTGCTGTGATGGGTATTATCGCAGTGGCAGGGTGATAAAGAGTAAGGATAATGCTGATGCTGCTATGGCGGAGTGCCCCGATGTTGACCGTGCTATCGTGGTAAAAAGGGTTAACAGCGAGGTCAATATGCAGGAGGGGCGTGACTACTGGTGGCATGATGAGATGTTGGCTGAGGATATTAAGCCGGTATGTGAACCTGAACAGATGGATGCTGAAGACCCACTATATATCCTCTACACCAGTGGTAGCACCGGCAAGCCGAAAGGTGTGTTACATACGCAGGCTGGGTATCTTCTTTTCTGTCTTGAGAACTTCAAATGGATCTTCGATTACAAGGAAGAGGAGACCTTCTGGTGCACTGCAGATGTTGGTTGGGTAACGGGGCATAGCTTTATTGTATATGGTCCCTTGGCCTTTGGTGCCACCAGTTTGATGTTTGAGGGCGTACCCACTTTTCCTCATCCAGACAGGTTCTGGGAAATTGTGGAAAAGTATAAAGTGAATATTTTCTACACTGCCCCTACTGCACTGCGAGCATTGATGAGGGAAGGCGATGAATGGCCAAACAAGCGTGATTTGTCTTCATTGCGAATCTTGGGGTCAGTAGGCGAGCCTATAAACCCAGAAGCCTGGATGTGGTATTACACGGTGATCGGTAAAGAGCGTTGTCCTATTGTGGATACGTGGTGGCAGACAGAGACAGGTGGTATTCTCATTACTCCGTTGCCTGGTGCTGTACCGCTCAAGCCTGGTTCAGCTGCGGTGCCGTTTCCTGGTGTTGATGCTCAGGTCTTGCGGGAAGATGGCACGCCTGCTGAGGTCAATGAGGGGGGATATCTGGCGATTAAGAGGCCGTGGCCCGGGTTGATGCGTACTGTCTACGGCGACCCAGAGCGGTTCAAAGAGACCTACTTTGTCCAGATCCCTGGGGTGTACCTTACCGGTGACGGGGCCAGGCAGGATGAGGATGGGTACTTCTGGCTGATGGGCAGGGTGGATGATGTCCTCAATGTCTCCGGTCACCGGATCGGGACGGCCGAGGTCGAGAGTGCCCTGGTCTCCCATGATTTGGTGGCGGAGGCGGCTGTGGTTGGGTACCCCCATGATCTGAAGGGCCAGGGGATATATGCCTTTGTGACCCTGAAGGCGGGAGTGGAGAGTTCTGATGAATTGAAGAAGACCCTCGTTACCCATGTCCGTAAGGAGATCGGCCCCATTGCCAGCCCAGATAAGATCCATTTTGCCGATGCCCTACCCAAGACCCGTAGTGGTAAGATCATGCGGCGCATCTTACGCAAGATCGCGGAAGGTGATATCGACAACCTCGGCGACACCACTACCTTGGCAGACCCCTCTGTGGTCGATAATCTAGTCCAGAGAAGACAGTAGCAATGGATGGTTTCAACCCTCCTTCACACCTGCCTTTCCTTTGGCTGCGACGCTTCGAAACCTGTGCGGCAGACTCAGGTGAAGCGTCGCAGCCAAAGGAGATGGTGGGCTATGGGAGTTTGTCAAGTCCAATTTTTCCTGTAAAAACAGCACATTCGGCGAGATCTTAGTTAATACCCAATTCTTTTCTTAGTCTCTCAAGATAGGCTATCTCTGATATTTTTATGGTGAAATGATGACCAAGATCAACGGGTCCTTTTGCCACCTGGCAGGATCGCTCTCAATGGATGGATTTGTTTGTCAGCCAAAGAGTTTTATGATAAAGAGATAGTCAAGCCAGGATCTTTGCGGCATGGAGACTATTTTTTGGCATCCCTCCTGCTCCCTACAGGTTTGAATTCTATGAAGTGGTAGAGTATTTGGGATAGATTTTGCTTTTAATAATTAAGTGATGAAATTAAATATAATATTTTCTAAAGGGATCTTCTGGTTTTTAATAAGCATTTTTGTATTGGTATGTATATTTGGTTTCTTGGGAATACGATCAAGAAAGCAATGGGAAAAAGTAGTTATTGAAGTGTTCAATCAACAACAGTTGGCCATTGCACGAAGTATCGCTGGTCGTCTAGAAAATTACTTCACTTGTACACCCGAAAATCTGCAACTATACACTTTTATGCACTATAAAGATATCACCCAAAAACCCCAGGAGGTACTCACTAGAGTGGCCAAATTTCATGTAGATAATATAACATTATTATTTGCATCTGGGGCGAAGGAGATCATTGACACGACCGGTATGCAGAGACAAACAAGACTTACCGAGAGAGAAAAATATTATCTATCTCTCAACAAAAGAGACCAAACATACGTAAGCGATACGTACCAGGCAGAACCTAGCAGACCTCGAAAATGGGTGGTGGACATTGTAACTTTTTATGAAACGGCCGCAGTGGTTTGGACGATAGATGTGCTTAAAATCTGCCAAGGAGTTACAGCGAATGTGCGTTCAGGCAGGACCGGTTATGCCTGGATAATCAACAAACAGGGCTATCTCTTGGCTCATATTGATGAAACCTTTTTAGGTGAAGATGCCTTCGTTGCTCGTGCCCAGAGATATCCAGCCATCTCTTTTACTCGTATCAACACGTTACAGAAAGAGTATCTTTTAACAGGAAAGGAAGGAACAAGTTGGTATATCTCTGGCTGGCATCGGGGGGAACAAAAGGAACCTGTTAAGAAACTAATTGCTTATACACCTGCCTTTTATGCTGGGCCAGAGCATAAAAATAAATTCTGGGCCGTGGCTGTATCAGCACCGGTTGATGAAATAAAGGGGTTGGTTCGTCAGGCAGTTATTTATCAATGGTTACTGATGCTTATTGCCTTACTCATTTTAGGAATTATGACCAGCTATGCCTTTTATACAAAGTGGCGTTGGTCCTATGCCTTGGAAGAGGAAGTCAATCGCAAGACAGAAGAATTAGATAGAACACATCAAGCACTTCTTAGGTCAGAGCGTTTAACTGCCATGGGTTCAGCAGTAGCCCATGTTGCCCATGAAATCAAGAATCCTTTAGTGACCATTGGTGGATTTTCCAATCAACTCCTGCGCGCCTTTGAAAAAGATGACAAAGCAAAAAAGAAACTTTTGATCATTGTCAATGAGGCTAAACGCCTGGAGGACTTCCTAAGGGACATCGGGCAGTTTGCCAAAGATTCAGCACCACAAAAAGAAAGGATTAACCTCAATGAATTAATTGAGGAAGTCATCACCTTTGTTGAGTCTGAATTGGCGAACTGTAAGATCGCCTTAAATCTAAATTTAATACCGTTCCCTATTTATGTTTTAGCTGATCCCAACCAGATTAAACAAGTA
>JAFDHG010000024.1 GCA_019308925.1 Deltaproteobacteria bacterium | reverse complement strand
ATTCATTGAAAGAGATTGCAGATTACCTTGGGATTCACTATACTACGGTTAGCAAGGTAATCAAGGAGATAGAGCATAAAAAGTGATATTTCAAGACCTGACCCTAACTTCCCTCCTAACTTCCCTCCCGAGCAATGTTTTCTTCTGTCCGCAAGGACTTCTGCGCTCCATAATAGAGCTCGCCTAAAACAATACTTGGTACAAAGACCTGCTCAGCCTCCGTCAAACCTTTTTGCACCGAAGTATCCTCCGCAAACAAGGCTATGACTATATTCGTGTCCAGAAGAAATCTACCATTCATTCACATCGACCCTTTCACATCCATCCTCAATGGCGCGTTCCATAACTGCTAAGTCGCTCTTTTCGATAGTGCCAGCAAATCGAAGCAGATCGCGTCCTGCAATACCTCCTGTTTTGCCCTCTGCTAGAGCACGAGTGAAATCAAGAACCCTCCTTTGTTCGTTGATAGCTAATAAATCGAGTTTCTCAACAATTTCTTTTTTATCGATGATCCTCTCATTTCATCCTCCCTAAACATATAGCAAGGATCTTCGCGGATAGCAAAAACGGGTGTCGTCAATAATGATATTGTATCGCTCTTTATAGCTAATTTGCAACCTTTCACCAAAAAAAAGATCGTCATTCAATATACATCCGCCCCCCGGTTCGGGCATCAAATAAGAAAACATCCTTTGGTGAGAAGGTGATGGTGAGGGTATCGCCGATCTCCACTTTTGAATCCGCCTCCACAACAACCCGCAGCTCGTTCTCACCGATCTTGACAAAGACCTTCTCGCTCGGCCCGAGGGGTTCTATGTAGGTTACCACAGCCGTAAGGTCTATTCCCGCGCCTGCCCCGATGTGAATGGATTCAGGTCTGATCCCCAGGGATATTGCTCCTTTGTGGGAGGTGCCGAGGGGTATCACAACGGTCTCGTCTGCGCTGATGAAATCGCCGTCTCTTAGATTGCCCTCAAGGATGTTGATCCTCTGCATCCCCACAAACTCCGCCACAAACTGGTGCTGGGGGTCATTATAGATCGTCTCGGGATCGCCGATCTGACGGATCTCCCCCTTCTCTATCACCACCACAATATCAGACATGCTCATGGCCTCTGCCTGGTCATGGGTGACATAGAGGACCGTGGCCCCCAGGTCCCTGAAGAGCCTTTTCAGCTCGGCTCGCGTCTGCTCGCGAATCTGCGCATCGAGGTTGCTCAGGGGCTCATCCAGCAGAAAGACCTCAGGCTCTCGCACGAGTGCTCTCGCCAGGGCAACGCGCTGCTGCTGCCCGCCAGAGAGCTGCCGCGGGTAGCGCTTAAGCAGGTCTCTGATGCCAAGCATCCCTGAGACCTCGCTTACCTTTCCCTGAATCTCCCCTGCGGGGTACTTGTGCAGCTTCAAACCAATGGCGATGTTGTCATAGACACGCATGTGCGGGTACAGGGCGTAGTTCTGAAAGACCATGGCGACGTTCCGCTTGCCCGGCGGGATTGCGTTTACCACCCGCTCACCTATCCGTATCTGGCCGCTGTCAGGCTGCTCCATGCCTGCCACGACCCTGAGTAGCGTACTCTTTCCGCACCCTGAGGGACCGAGCACAGTGATAAACCTCCTGTGGGGCACCTCGAGGCTCACCTCCTTCAGGGCGATGACCCTGCCCCCCATAAAGGTCTTGGTCACGTTCTCAAAGATTACCTGTGCCATTTTCTTACCCCTTTACTGCCCCTGTGGTGAGGCCCTCCACGATCCATCTCTGAAGCAGCACCACGATGAGGATCACTGGTACCGTGGTGATGGTCACGGCGGCGTTGATCTGCCCCCAGGGGATCTCATAGAGGGAGGCGCCGCTCAGCATGGAGATGCCGACCGGTACGGTATAGCGACTCTGGTCAGGCATCAGGGTCAGAGCGATGAGAAACTCGTTCCAGCAGAAGATAAATATCAGGGCCGCAGCCACGGCAAGGGCAGGTTTGGCAAGCGGCAGGATGATCCTCACGAGTATCCCCACCCACGAGAGGCCATCGATCATGGCGGCTTCATCCAGCTCCCTGGGGATCCTGCTGAAGGCGGCATAGAGCATCCAGATGCCAAAGGGAAGGTTCAGAAAGCAATAACTGATGATAAGCCCCAGGGGGTTATTGATGAGACCCAGGGCCTTGATGACGACAAAGACCGGTATCACCAGCAAGGTAGGCGGGACGATGGCACCCACTAGAATCCACCTCTGGAGAGAAAGGGCCCTATGGGTCGGCATATATCTGAGCCTGAAGGCCACAATGGAGCCAATGGCGAGAGCGAGGATTGTCCCCCCGGTGGCGACGACCACACTGTTGATGACGTATCGAGCAAAGGGTCTCTTGTAGAAGACATCGATAAAGTTCTCCAGGGAGAGGCTGCTCGGCAGATACCGCACCGGCAGGGAGAAGACCTCCTCAGAAGGCTTGAGGGCGGTTATCACGGTCCACAGGAAGGGAGCAAGACAGTAGACCGCTATTAAGAACCCAATCAGCAACAGCAACCGCTTCATCGCACCCTCTCGTACCCCAGGCTGGTGAGGCGCACAATGAGAAAGCTGACACCGATGAGGGCCAGCAGAAAGAGCACGGTGAGAAAGATTGCATAGCCTACCTCATCGTACCGGAAGGCCACATCGTAGATATAGATGCCCAGTGTCCTCGTACTGTCAGCAGGCCCCCCCTTGGTAAGGACCCAGATGAGGTCAAAGATCCCTGCGGCGTGAATGACCCTGAATATCAAGGCCACCCTGACGAAGGGCAGCAGCAAAGGGAAGGTGAGGTGGAGGAACTCCCTCAGCGCCCCTGCCCCGTCGATGGAGATACTCTCTGCAAGCTCTTGAGGGATGGACTGAAGACCCGCCAGCAGAATGATCACCACAAAAGGGGTGGTCTTCCAGACATCTGCAAAGACAGCGGCCGACATCGCCCCATTAGGGCTTGAAAGCCAATCCAGGGGCGCTGATAGGAGACCGATCCTGACGAGGAGGTCATTGATCACGCCAAAGGGGTTATTGAACATCCACTGCCACGACATGGCCATCACCGCAGTGGGCAGCGCCCACGGTATAAGCACAGCAAGCCTGATAAAAGACCTTCCCCTGAAGTGGGCATTGACCAGCAGTGCGATCAAAAGCCCCAGGATGAACTCCAAAGGGACGGACACAGAGGTAAAGACAATGGTGTTGAGCAGCGTCCTTTTGAGGTCATAGTCAACACCCAGGCGCGCAAAAAAGCCCTCCTTCTCGCCCCTTACAATTCCCTCGATGGAGCGGGCCATGATCTTCAGGGCCTCTTCAGGGGACTCTATCCCCGCAAGCACAGCACTGACATGCTTCTGGAGGGTATCGCTGATCCTCGGGTAATCGGGGTGCACCGGCCTCGGCCTGGCCCTCATAACGATCTCGTAAAGATCCCTGTAGTGGGGGCTTACCTTCAGGATTTCAGGGTCTTTAAAGAGGGCCTTGCGCGAGGGGACAGCACCCCTTTTGAAGTGCAGGATCTTCTGGGCCTCGGCAGATGTAGCGAACGCTATAAATCGCCAGACCTTCTCCGGGTCCTTCACCCCTTGGGCTATGCCCAGCCCCCACCCGCCGAGGGTCCCTGCTGACTCATACCCCTCTTTGTGGATAAAGGGGACAATACCAACCTTCCCCCTCAGAGGAGCATCCTCTTTGTTCAGGATCGTCCAGGCATAGGGCCAGTTCCTCATAAAGAGGGCCTTGCCCTGGGAAAAGGCAGACAGCGAGTGCTGCTCTTGAAAGGTCAGCACCGCCCTCGGTACCCACCCTTGACGGATCAACTTCCTCATAAATCTCAGAGCCTCCAGGGCTTCAGGACAGTCAAGGACCACATTCCCCTCAGGGTCTATGACCTCCCCACCTGCCCCCCAGAGGTACTCGAGGAAGTCACACACCAGGCCCTCATACTGCATGCCTTGAAAGACGATGCAGTACATTTCAGGTAGGCAGGAACGCCTCTCACAGATCCGTTCAAATTCTTTCCATGTCTTTGGTGGCTCAGGGACGAGGTCCTTTCGGTAGTAGAGCATGCCCACATCGCCCCTCACAGGGACCCTGTAGCTGTGGCCCTTGCAGCGTCCTGCCTCGACGGCTCCTGGGAGGAACTCCGTCTGCATCTCGGGGGTAAACCACCCATCAAGGGGCATGAGCCAGCCCCTTTCTGCAAACTTGGCGGTCCAGATAACATCCATATAGACGAGCTCAATAGGGTCGCCGCTGAGGAAGGACCGAATGTACATGTTCTGCCTCTCATCGGTCGACCAGGGGCCAGAGATGTATTTGACCTGGATATCCGGGTACCTCTCGTGGAATCTCTTTATGACCTCCGCCCACGCACCACCCACATCCTCAGGGCCTATCATCCTCAGGACGCCCGCCCCCGCGGGCAATACAAAAAGAAGCACTCCAAGGAGTATGCCGAAAAGGATACTGAATAGCTTTTCCGCTCTCAAATCCGCCAAGGTCCTTGCAACCCCCTTCAAAACCTTTTAATTTAGAGGACCTGAAAAGTCAACCAAAAACCCCTAGGCCTTGATTTTTCCCCTGATCTCTGGTATGGAATGAATCTCAATCCTGTAACAATAGAAAAGGGGAGCGGATATGGCGGAGAAAGGGAAACCCGTGGACAAGATGACGGTAAAGGAGCTCCGAGAGGTGGCCAAGGAGCTGGGGGCCCAGGGGGTCAGTGGGATGAAAAAGGATGAGCTCCTGGCTTTCATCAGAAAGGCAAAGGGGCTCCGTGAGAAGCAGCCCAAGAGGGTGGCCAAGAAAAAGGCAAAAAAGAGGGTATGGAACATCAAGGAGCTGAAGGAGAAGATTACATCCATCAAGGCCAAGAGGGCGGAGGCCTTGCAAAAGGGCGATAAGAGGATGGCCACCATCTACAAGCGCCAGATCAACCGGTTGAAGAAGAGGACCAGGAAGGCCGCCCAGCCCGCCGTAGGGTCTGAGGGATGAAGCGGATAGCCCCCTCCATCCTCTCGGCCGATCTGGCCCACCTGGCCCAGGAGGTCCAAGAGGTGACAGAGGCAGGGGCCGACTGGATCCACGTCGATGTGATGGACGGTCATTTTGTCCCCAACATCACCATCGGTCCCGTAGTAGTAAAGGCCCTGAAAGGGGTGGTGAGTATACCCCTGGATGTACATCTCATGATAGAAAACCCCGATCTCTACCTCGACCCCTTTATCGATGCAGGAGCCGATATCCTAACCGTCCAGGTGGAGGCCTGCACCCATCTCCACCGAACGGTGCAATGTATCAAACAAAAGGGGATCAGGGCGGGGGTGGCCCTCAACCCCGCTACCCCCCTCACCAGCCTCGATTACATCTTGCCTGATCTGAATGTGGTTATGATCATGACGGTAAACCCGGGCTTCGGAGGGCAGGAACTTATCCCCTCGACACTCCCCAAGATAGAGAAGTTAAAAAGGACCATCGCCGAACAGAGGCTGGGGGTGGAGATCGAGGTGGATGGGGGGGTGAAGGTGGACAATATCGGGGAGATCGCACGCAGAGGGGCCGACATCTTTGTGGCAGGCTCGGGGATCTTCAACACCCCTGACCGGAAGGATACCATCAGGAAGATGAGGGAGGAGATTGGGCCTGAGGGACGAGGTTGACAACGCTTATCCGATTTTCTAAAATAGTAACAGTGGCGGTGTAGCTCAGTTGGTTAGAGCATGCGGCTCATATCCGCAGTGTCCGGGGTTCAAATCCCTGCACCGCCACCATTTTTTATCCCTTCTTGGAGATGAGCTCCAGCTCTATTTCCCTGCCGAATTTGTCCCGCAAGGCTTCTTTTAACCTCTCATAGTCCTCCATGGTCTCCACCTCCACCACTAGGTCCTGCTCGTCCAATACCCTCAACCTGCCATACCCCTTTATCACCTCAATGACCTCTTGGGGATCGCTCGTCACCCACCCCTTCATCCTGCGCACCAACTCCTCGCCGCTGAAGCCCCTCTCGATCTGCAGTTTCACCTCCCGGTACTTGGCATCCCAGCCGATAAGGGCAGGGCGTGCGAGGGTGGGGGTGACAGGGTCATGCATGGCCGCACACGTGAACCACAGCTTCGCCTTGACCATCTCCACCTCCGCAACGGATTGACTCTTCAAAAATAAGGAGTCGGAGGAAGGATGTCAAGATGATTGACATCGCCGGGGGATTTCACTAACGTAGATGACAGCTGGTGGAAGGAGGAAGATGTGTCCAGTCGCTATCCGGGATCCAGGGTCGAGGTGCGGGGGTGGGAGGCGAGATACTACGACCTCCTGATGAATATCATCACCCTCTGGAGGTATCCCCCATTCATCAGGGAGGTGATCTCCTTGATGAAGATAAAGCCAGCGGATAAGATTATAGATTTCGGTTGCGGCACAGGGCGAAATGCCTGTTTGATGTTGGAATACCTCTCCCCGCAAGGGGAGCTGATCGGCCTGGAGATCAGCGCGGAGATGACTGCTCAGTTCCGCACCAGGTGTGATCCCTTTCTAAATGCCCGGGTGCTGGAGATGAGGATTGACGAATCTCTCACCTTCAAAGAGGAGTTTGACAAGGTCTTCATCTCATTTGTCCTCCATGGTTTCCCTCAGGAGGTCAGGGAGGTTATCGTGGCCAACGCACACCGAACCCTCAAACCAAAAGGGGAGCTTTTCCTTCTCGATTACAACGAATTCTCCTTGCAGGAGGCACCATTCTACTTCCGAATCCCCTTCAGGCACCTCGAGTGCTCATACGCCGCTGACTTCATAGCCCGTGATTGGTATGCTGTTCTTTCCCACATGGGCTTCGAGGACTTTGCGCAGCACCTATTCTTCAGGGGATATGTGCGACTCCTCAAGGCGAGGAAGAAACCCACTGAAAAAAAGAAATAGCGGTATCCCCGTATCTTTTCTGTTTAAAGAGTCCCATGCCGATGGGCAGAGGGATTGACTCGTGTGGTGAGTGCTCGGCCACGATGACTCCACGGGGGGAGAGTATCCCCCTTTGGGCGATCTCCTGCAGGGTCTTTCCCACCATGTCCTTTCCATAAGGGGGATCCACAAAAATGAGGTCAAATACTTCCCTCCCTTCAGACAAGATCTTTATGCCCTTTTTGGCCGCACGGGGCAGCACCCGTGCCCTGGATGTCAGCCTTAGGTCCTCAAGATTTCCCTGCAGGGTTTTGAGGGCCTCTTTGCCTTGCTCCACGAATGTAGCCTCCTGAGCCCCTCGGCTGAGGGCTTCAATTCCCAGGGCGCCGGTGCCAGCGAAGAGATCAAGAACCTTATGATAAACCCATTCCAGGCCCAGGATGTCGAAGATCGCCTCCCGAACCCGGTCAGAGGTGGGTCTGATCCTCCCACCCCTGGGGGCGAGTAACTTTCTGCCCCTGAGCTCCCCCCCGATGACCCTCAAGGCTCCCCCCCCCTTAACCTCTCCACCACCTCGGTCATATGCTCGTAGTGGGTCCCCGCCCAGTAGACCTTCTGACAAGAGGGACATCGGGAGAATTCCTGATGGGTGTGGAAGATATAGTCTGGAACCTCCTCTTTCACCTCCTCGGGGGCCACGTCCTCCAAGGGGGTATTACAGGCCAGACAGCGAGAGAAGAGACTCTCCTCCTTGATGGGTAGATGGAAATAGCGGACCACTAACTGGAGCTGAAGGAAGGGGTTGTCCTCCCAGATCAGCAGGGCCTCTAATGCCCCCCTTCTCTTGTATACCTTGGTATCCTTGGTAATGAGGACCCTGCCCTCTCCTTGGGCTCGGCGCAATAATCCACCCGCATCATCAGAACGCCAACATACAGTGTCAAAGCCCAAGATGCGGAGCCATTTGGTCAGTTTTCCTAACGTCCTATCTGTGATAAACTTCATCAAGAAGCGCGCCTGGTCAAGTCAAAGGCCACCTCTCGGGCCTTCGCCAAGATCTCCTCTTCTCCTTCCACCTGGCGCTCCCGCATCAGGACCCTCCCATCGCAGATCAGGGTGTCGATACAAGAGCCGTTGGCTGCATAGATGAGATCGGAGTCCAGGTGGAAATGGGGGGTGAGTTGGGGATGATTCAGATCTACCAAGGCGATATCGGCCCACTTACCTTCCTCTATAGCACCGCACTCCAGGCCGAAGGCCCTGGCCCCCTGGGAGGTAATCATCTCCAGGGCCTCCTGGGCCGGCATCACCACCGGGTCCCCTGTGTGGAACTTCTGTAAGAGGGAGGCGAACTTGGCGGTCTCCAGCATATCGAGGTTGTTGTTGGAGGCACACCCATCGGTCCCAAAGGAGATGATCATCCCCCTCTGCCTCAACTGGGGGTAGGGGAAGACCCCTCCTACCGTAATTTTCATATTGGAGATGGGGTTGTGCACCATCCGCACCCCGTGGGCCTGTAGGATGTCCATCTCCTCCTCGTCCAACCATACGCAGTGGCAGGCGATCACATGGGGGCCCAGGAACCCCAAACGTTCCAAATACTGGATGGGACGCACCCCATGATCCCGCAGACACCCCCGGACCTCCTCTTCGGTCTCGGAGAGGTGAATGTGGACCAGAAGCCCCTTTTCCCTGGCGAACTCGGCACACCATCGCAACGCCTCCTCCGAGACCGTGTAGACGGCGTGGGGACCCAAGGTGAAGATCACCCGGGGGCCAAAATCTCCACTGGCGGCAAAGAGCTGCTCATTCAACTCTATCTGTTCCTTTGTCTTTGCCTCATCGAAAAGATCTATGAACACGGCGCTCACCGCGGCCCTTATCCCCATCTCCTGCACGGCCCTAGCGGTCCCCCGCCAATGCCAGTACATGTCGTTGAAGAAGGTGGTCCCCGTCTTGATCATCTCCAGACAGGCCAGCTTGGCCCCCCAATAGACATCCTCCTCCGTCATATGGGCCTCGATGACCCAGATCTTCGTCTCCAACCACTCCTTCAGCGGCATATCGTCGGCATATCCTCGCAGCAGCGTCATGGCAGCGTGGGTATGCCCGTTGATGAAGGAGGGGATGGCGACCTTTTTTTTCGCGGGGATAACCTCCTCGGCCTGTTTCTCCAGGTGATCCCCGATCTCCCTGATCCTGTTCCCCTCGATGTAGATATCCTTTTTCTCCCCGTTCAGGCCCACCCCTTTGATCAAGATGCTCATCCCATCTCCTCCATCATCCGTAGCAAGATATTATTTATCTTGGCGGCGTTCTCCCTTGCCCTTTGAGAGATCTCCTCCTCAGTTAGGGGTCTTTCGCCAATGCCATGGCAGTAGTTGTCCACCGAACAGATGCTGGCGTAGGCCAATCCCACTTCTTGGCAGAGGGTAGCCTCATGGGGCATGGTCATCCCTACCACATCGCCGAAGTTGCACAGCATGACAATCTCCGCCTTGGTCTCCAGACGGGGGCCGATGGTCTGGATATAGACCCCTTCTTTCACGAAGTTTATCCCTGCCTTGGTGGCGGCGCGGATGATGAGTTCCCTCAATCTCTCGTCCAGAGCAGGGGTGATGTGCATGGCCTGGTGTTCATAAAAGGTCACGACACTCCAGGGGCTGAGGTAGTCGTGGGGGATCACAACCCACCCTGGCGGGATCTCCTCCCTTAGACTTCCCACCGAGTTGATCCCTATCACCTCGGAGACCCCCAACCTTTTGAGGGCATAGATGTTGGCACGGTGGTTGATGCGATGAGGCGGGATCCTCTGGGGGCCGTGGCGTGGGAGGAGTGTTACCTCTGTCCCCTTCAGATGACCGATGGTGAAATTATCGGATGGCTCCCCGAAGGGGGTCTCCATCCCCTTCCTTTCCATCACCTCCATCCCCTCAGGGGAGAAGTTTCCCCCAACGATGATCCCCAGCATAACCTTATAATAAGGTAAATGGGGAGTGATTGTCAATTTCCCCGCCCTCCTTGACTCCTACCCAGAAAACTGTTAAATTCTAAAAAATTTAAGACGGTTCAACTTCCGAATCGGCTACTGTCAGTACTACTGTACCCTCTGCGGTCAGGTATGCCCCACCGGAGCTATCAGAGAGCTCACCTAGGAGGAAAAAGGACGTGCCAAGATCGGCCTTGCCTATGTTGATAAGAGCCGGTGTATCCCCTACCCCCGGGGGGTCGAGTGCATCGTGTGCGAAGAGCACTGTCCCACCCCAGACAAGGCCATAAAGTTTGAGGTGGCGAAAGTGATGACCAAAAAGGGTGCTAAAAAATAAAGCGCCCCGTTGTGGATCTAAATCTCTGCATCGGTTGCGGCATATGCGAATATAAATGCCCCCTTCAGGATGTGCCCGCCATCATCGTCACCCGCCTGGGGGAATCGAGGGAGGAAGGTTTCCTCCTGCCTCTTTGATGTTGCCGCCGAAACTTCCCTGCAATCTTTTAAAAAGGGCTACTTGACTTACAAGGCTGAGTCTGAACCATAATAACATTCGAACATCATTGGTCAAAAAAAATTTTCCTCCAGGGCAAAATTTTACTTGACAAATACTATATATTGTGGTATTTATTTTAATAAATACAATATATCCTGGAAGGAGACGATATCATTATGATTTCTGTGGCTGAGCTGAGGGAGAAACAGAGGGAGGTCTTCACCGGGGACACCACCGACATGGCTCTGTTCGTGCGCACCTCCGAAGATAGCATGGAGGGGTGGAACCGTCAGAGGATCGTGGATGCCCTGATGAAGGAGACCTACATCGACCCCGACACAGCCGAGACCATCAGTCGGGAAGTAGAGGAGATCATCAGGAGCAGCAATATCAATATGGTTACTGCCCCCCTCATCCGGGAACTGGTGGACGCCAAGCTTATCGAGCGAGGCTTGGAGGAGGCCCGCAAACAACACACCAGGCTCGGGATGCCGCTGTACGATGTAGATCAATTGATCATGCACCCCAACAAAGAAAACGCCAACGTCCCCCACGGGCCGGAGGCCACCAATCTGACCTTGGCTGAGACCATCAAAAAGGAGTACGCACTCCTGCATATCTTCTCCCAAGAGGTGGCCGATGCCCACATGCGGGGGGACATCCACCTGCACGACCTGGGGTTCATCGATCGCCCCTATTGCAGTGGCCAATCCCTGGAGTATATCAAGAAGTTCGGGCTCAACCTGCCCAACTCCATCTCCATGGCCAAGCCCGCCAAGCACCCAGAGGTGCTGTTGGCCCACATGGTGAAGTTTGCCGCAGCCCTACAGAGTCACTTCGCCGGGGCCATTGGGTGGGATGCAGTCAACCTCTTCTTCGCCCCCTACCTGGAGGGGATGGGAAACGCAGAGGTAAAACAACTGGCCCAGATGCTCATCTTTGAGTTCTCTCAGCAGGCCGTGGCCCGAGGGGGGCAGGCCATCTTCACCGACCTCAACCTCTACTGGGAGATCCCCAAGCACTTCCGGGACGTTCCGGCCATCGGCCCCAAAGGGGAGTTCACCAACAAGACCTACAAGGAGTATAAAAAGGAGGCACAGCGATTCGTTTGGGCCCTCTTCGAGGTCTATAATGAAGGAGATGGGGCAGAGCGACCCTTCTTCTTTCCCAAGCCCTTGGTCCACATCACAGAGGACTTCTTCATGGCCCCTGGCCACGAAAAATTCCTGCACCATATATGTGAGATCGCCTCAGAGAAGGGGAATACCTACTTTGTCTTAGATCGGGGGGAAACGGCCAAGATCTCGGAGTGCTGCAGGTTGAGCTTTAAGCTGGAGGCCTCAGACCTAGAGGACGCCAAGCGGCCATGGAAGATGCGCTACACCGCCCTGCAGAATGTGACCCTGAATCTGCCCCGCATTGGCTATATATCCCAGGGGGATGACCCTAGCCTTTTTGAGAACATCTCCCGCTTCATGGAGATAGCCGTCAAGGCCCACCTGGAGAAGAAGGCCTTTGTGGAAAGGTTACTCTCCCTTGGGGAGAAAGGGCCTCTGGCCTTGTTGGCCATGAACCAGGATGGGGAGTCTTACCTCAGGATGCAAAGGGCCACCTACCTCATCGGTATGGTGGGGCTCAACGAGATGGTGAAGATCCACACCGGCCAAGAGATGCACGAATCCAGGGAGGCCTTTAAGTTCAGCCTAAAGGTAATCGCCCACATGAAGCTCCTGGCCGATGAGATGAGCAAGAGGCACGGGATGAGGTTCGTGCTAGAGCAGACCCCCGCAGAGAGCACCGCCTACAGATTCGCCAAGTTGGACTTAAGATTTCACTCCCCCCAGGCAGGTCACATCGTAAAGGGGGACATCGCCCGGGGTGAGGTCTACTATACCAACTCCACCTATCTTAGCAATGACGCCGTAATCAACCCCATAGACCGGGTGAGGCAGGAGGGCCTTTTTCACCCCCTCATTGAGGCTGGCTCCCTTAGCCATATCTGGCTGGGGGAGGCAAGACCTTCGCCTGAGTCCTTGGCCAACTTCGTTACCAAGACCTTTACGTACACCCAGAATGACCAGATCGCCTTCTCCCCGGAGTTCACCACCTGCAACGATTGTTCGCGCACCTCCCGGGGTCTGAAGGATCTCTGCCCTTACTGTGGCTCAGAGGATGTCGATGGCATCACCCGCATCACCGGCTACTTCACCAAGATCTCCAGCTGGAACAAGGGAAAGCTGGGGGAGTTGAGGGACAGATATCGCAACCAGGGCTTTATGGAAAAGAAGCCGGAAGATGTGGAGGTGGAATTCACTTTGGAATAGGGAGGTAGAAAGATGGGACATATCAAGATCTTCACCAAGGGCGAGTGCCCCAGGTGCCCTGCAGCCAAGGAAATCGGCGGCTTTCTTCAACAGGAGGGGCTCCCGGTCCTCTACTATGACCTGGAGACCCCCGATGGTCTAGCCGAGGCCGCCTTCTACAGTGTGTTATCCACCCCCACCATCGTCGTCGAAGACGAGGATGAAAGGGTCCTGGCGGGTTGGCGGGGATCAGTCCCCACCCTGCAGGAGATCCAGAGGGTGATCAGAGCCCAATGGAGCTGACTAAGAACGAAATAGCGCATCTGCCTCGGGGGATGCCCTGGGAGGACATCAAGGTCAAGGGCTTCCTGGAGACCTCCTTTGTGGACTGGTCCGGGAAGGTGGTCTCCGTGCTCTTTTTGCCTGGGTGCAACTTCCGTTGCCCCTTCTGCCACAACCACTCGTTGGTGCTGAACCCGGAAGGTTATGAGGATATCCCCCTAGGGCATATCCTGGGCCGCTTTGCCGATTTGGAGGGGTGGGTAGATGGTGTGTGCATCACCGGAGGAGAACCCACTATCCACCCCCACCTCCCCTCCCTTATAGAGGAGATCAAGCGCTTAGGACTCCTCGTCAAGCTCGATACCAACGGGAGCCGACCCCATGTGCTACGCTCCCTCGTGGAAGAGGGGTTGGTAGATTTTGTAGCCATGGACGTCAAGGCCCCCCTAGATGAGGTAAGTTACACCAGGGCAGCGGGTGTACCCATAAACCTGGAAAAGATAAAAGAGAGCATCTCCTTCCTGAAGAAAGGTAAGATCGGATATCAGTTCAGGATCACCGTGGTCCCAGCCCTCCACAGGGGGGAGGATCTGCTTGAATTAGCCCGCCAACTCCGCGGGTCCTCCCCCCTGAAACTCCAAAACTTCAACCCCCAAGACCCCCTGGACGAAAACCTGAAGGGGACCTCTCCTTATCCTGAAGAGTGGATTAGGGAGATGGAGGAGAAGGTTAATAGGGAACTTTTTTCTATGTAAGTAACGATCTTGATCCAATTATATATTGTATGGGTTTTGGCTTAATTGAAAGGAAATGCGTAATATGAGTAGATATTGTAGGTAGTGCACTTTTTATATAGTGTAACATGTGACAAGCTATACTTAAACCCTAAATAATAAAGGAAAAGAGGTAAGTTATGAAGAGATTATCAGTATTGCTTATGTTTATGATCTTGGCGTTTGCATGTGTCACCACACCGACTCTAAAGGATTACCCTGCGAAAGGCTCGGATGAAAAGGGGATAATTCAATTACTTCTTAATCTCGAGAATGCCCTAAATTCATATGACCCTAAAGGGGTCCTTAGGGCTTATGCGTCTGATGCAAAAGTATGGACATCTGATTATGATGCGAGATGGAGTTTGCGCATGTTTACCAAAGATGAACTTGAAACTCATATCGCAAAAATTGCACCACGAATAGAAAAAGCGATGCTAAAGTATAAATATTTAAAACCAAGAAATATATATATTCAAGGAAATCAAGCATGTATGATGGTACCATATGAAATTGTCTCTACATCTCCAGATTCTAATTATAGAGAAAAAGGAATACATTACTTCGAATTAGTAAAAATAAACCAGGATTGGTTTATTAGCAAGTCCATATGGGAAACTACAGATTGTAATTATTCAAACTGGCAGGAATTGCAGCGCAGCAATAGAAATAACAAAAACATATATGAAATCGTAGATTGTTTTAGTCCAAAATGTAGAGAATAAAAGAGAGAAACACTTGGTGCTTAGATCACCCTGATTATGGAGAAATCCTCTGTTATAATGAACCTTGTAATGTATGTACCAAAAAATCAAAAAGTAAATTCACATGGCCCAATAATAATCCATGAACACGGTGTACTTTCTAAACTTTGATAATAGCGTTTATTCAGAAATGGATAAGGCCATATAACAACGGGATTAACTCGGACAGGAAAAGCTAGCGCTTTTTCCTGCCGGTTATCCCGAACGATAGCTCGGAAAGGAAATTAAGGATATAAATATAAATATTTAGAGTAAACTTGAGAAAACTACGCCAATGGCTTCAAGAAAGAGGTATTTACTTTCCTCGGGGAGGGAAACACCCAAGCATAATGCGTCTGTGGCTTGAAAAGGCGGGGATAGTCACCTCCCCTGATTGGCAAATAGATACTAACCGTCTCGAAGAAATTATCGGTGTATCCGGAGATACGATAGACGAACTCTCTATGCTCACTATTGAGCAAAAGGCCTTTCTGAAAACCATTGCAAATATGGGAGAAGCTGGACCTTACTGGTCAAACGAAGTAGAGAAACTGGCGAGTACAACATATGGGGTGAAATTCGATGAGAAGAATCTACCGAAAACCGTTCTTTATACTCTCGAAAAAGCAGGCTATATCTCTCTTGAAAGAGGAACTAAAAAGATTGGTCGAGGTGCCAAGCCTTTTCAAGTAATGCTTACTGATAAGATGAAATCCGAGCTAATTGCTCCCATTATTGAATGTCTCCAAAACCAAGCACATCCTGATCTTCGCCCTATGCTGAGGAAGCCTCTGACTGAAATATTGAAAGAGCTGTTGTCGGCTGATAGACATATCAAAGGATTGGCATTGGAAGCCCTTGCGTTTTACCTTATGAGATTGATTGATCTGAAATATGTGGCGACTCGTCTTCGTGGCCAAGTTACAGGTGGCGCAGAAGTTGATTTGATATTTGAAGGAGCACGCCTGATCTTTTCTCGATGGCAAATACAATGCAAGAATACTAAAGTTGTCTCTCTTGACGATGTCGCCAAAGAGGTTGGGCTCACATTTCAACTAAAGTCTAATGTCGTAATGGTTGTTTCAACTGGTAGCATTGGAGGTGAAGCAAGGAAATATGCCCAACAGGTAATGAGTACGACAAACTTAAATGTCATTCTTCTCGATTCAAATGATCTTCAAAAAATTGCAGATAACCCTACGTATATTGCTGATGCCTTAAACCGGGAAGCCAGACGTGCTATGGAAATAAAGAAGTTAGACATATTTTAGGAGAATTATGTTTTCTAATATCAAACCATTTTATGAGACCGAATATGGAGCAGCATATTTGGGGGATGCAAAAGAAATTCTTGCAGATAAATCCCTTGAGGGCACAATTGATCTTATAGTGACATCGCCCCCTTTTGCATTACGCCGTAAAAAAGAATACGGTAATGTCGAAGCAGCGAAATACGTTTCTTGGTTTCTGGAATTTGCTCGCGTTTTTCATAGGATTCTTAAACAAAAAGGCAGCTTCGTAATCCATATAGGAGGTAGTTGGAATCGTGGACATCCAACAAGGAGTCTTTATCACTACGAATTATTGATAGAACTATCTAGAATTCCTGGTTATGAGTTTTCCCTTGCACAGGAGTTCTTTTGGTATAATCCAGCAAAGCTTCCCACGCCGGCAGAATGGGTTACAGTCCGCCGGGAGCGAGTAAAGGACGCCGTGGATTGTGTATGGTGGCTTTCTAAAGACCCTCATCCAAAAGCAAGCAATTTGAATGTGTTACAACCGTACAGTGAAAGT
The DNA here is from genome assembly GCA_019308925.1 of Deltaproteobacteria bacterium. Classification (NCBI taxonomy): domain Bacteria; kingdom Pseudomonadati; phylum Myxococcota; class Myxococcia; species Deltaproteobacteria bacterium. Next base: position 12,126 of record JAFDHG010000024.1, on the reverse strand, counting down.
ATGGAGCAATTACTAAAAAATGGATATAAAGCCAAACTTCGTCCTAGTGGGCATCAGATATCCGCTAAATTTAATAAAAGGCACAATGGTGCAATTCCTCCTAATTTGCTTCAAATTGCAAACACAGAGAGTAATAGCCGGTACTTACGTGCATGTCGGCAAACTGGCTTAAAGCCACATCCTGCACGGTACCCAGCTGGCCTCCCAGAATTCTTCATCAAAATGCTAACCGATGAAGGTGATCTTATAGTGGACCCGTTCGCCGGATCGAACGTGACGGGAGAAGTTTGTGAACGTCTTAAACGCCGTTGGATAGCAGTCGATATCGTTGAAGAGTACTTAGAGGGATCAAAGTTTCGTTTCGATAAATTCTGCATGGGCGAATGGATTGAACGGAGTGGCCAGTCAAGCTTCTTCTTGCAAGAACAAAGTGAACAATACAAGAAGTTGAGTAATGGATAAGAGGAGAGCAATCACAAAAGTTTCTTGGCATTCACCAGTGCTTGTAACCAATTGGATCTATATGACTTCTTTTTAACTTCCTTCCCCATCCTGCTTGCCATCCTTTATTAAATCGACTATATTAAATTAAAGTAGCATTTCTCCCATTTAGTTGGTAGAATTGAGAGGGTTCAAGGGGTTTGCCTTTCACTAGAATCCTAGGCCTCTAGACTCCTAGAACCCGATGAGATAAATCCTTGTATCCTGGAGCAAGTAAGGGTGAAGATAAGAGATACCCATCTGATTAGACTACCTCATGGTGCGGACCTCCTGGAGGCACTCACCGAGCAATGCCGACAGAGGGGAATAACGATGGGATTTGTGTCGGTGATCGGGGCAGTGGAAGGGGCGACCATCGGATACTACGACCAAAAAGAGAGGGTCTATCGAAGCAGTCAAATCGCCGGGGGATTGGAGATCACCTCCTGCAACGGGAACATCTCTCTGAAGGATGGTGCCGTCATGGTCCATGCCCACATCCTCCTCTCTGATGATGAAGGAAAGACCTATGGGGGTCATCTCATGTCTCCCACCACCCTCTTCGCCGGAGAGGCCCTCATCCAAGAACTGGAAGGGGAACCCCTAGAGAGGGAGTACGATGAGGTGACCGGCCTATTTCTCTGGCAGGGAAAGGGATAAAGAAACCTTTAGGAGGATACATTGAAGATGTTCAAAGAGGCAGAAGACCTTTTTGAGGAGATGAGAAAACTACACCTCCAGGCCGAGCGGCATTTTTCCCACCTCTTCGCCCCCAGTAGGGTCCATTCCTCGTCTGAGGGGAAGTGGCAACCCCTGGCCGATGTGTATGAGACAGATGAGGCCTGGGTGATCAAGGTGGAACTCGCAGACGTGCAAAAAGAGGACTTCTCCGTCACCACAAACGAGGGGGTCTTGACAATAAGAGGGGTAAGGAGAGACAAGTTCAAGGGAAGATGGCGCACCTATCATCAGGCAGAGATAAACTATAATGAATTTGAGCGCAGCTTCCTCCTCCCGGAAGGGGTCGATGGGGAGAATATTAGGGCCATTTACAAGGATGGGCTTCTGACCATCACCATCAAGAAGCTCTCCTCCCCTGCCCTGGAGGAAAAGAAGGTAACGATCAACATAAGGTAAGGATGAAAAAATGGAAGAAGAAAAAGAGAAAGTCTTAGGGGTAAGCGACGAAGGAGAGGCCCCTAAGATCCCTCCTGAGCTACCTCTTTTGCTCATGGAGGATATGGTCATATATCCTTACACCTTGGTCCCCTTGATCATTAAAGACCCCAGTCTCATTGCCGCTGTCGACGACGCCCTCTCCCACGAACGGATCGTCGGGGCCTTTATGCTTAAGGACAAGGAAAAAGGGGGATTTTACCAGTCAGGTTCGGCCATGCTCATCCACCGGATGCTGAAATTCCCCGATGGGAGCATGCGCATGTTGGTCCAGGGGTTGGCCAAAATCGCCATCGAGAAGATGACTCAGGATGACCCTTTTCACAAGGCCCAGATCCGGGTACTGGAGGAGCGGGGGGAGAAGGACGAAAGGGTGGAGGCCCTCATGCGGACTGTCCTGGGCCAGTACCAGAAGATGATCAACCTCGTCCCTTACATCCCCGATGAGCTCCAGGCGGTGGCCATGAACATAGAAGATCCCTTGCGCCTGGTCTACTTCATCGCCACTTTGATAAAGATGAATCCCGAGGATAAGCAGGAGATCCTTGATCTGAATTCTGCTGAGGCCAAGCTGAAGAGGGTATCCTCCATCCTTCAGAGGGAGGTGGAGCTACTGGAGCTAGGGACTAAGATCCAGGATGAGGTCCAGGACAAGATGACCCAGACCCAAAGGGAGTATTTCCTCCGAGAGCAGCTCAAGGCCATCAAGAAGGAGCTGGGGGAAGAGGATGAAGTTCAGATAGAGGTCAAGGAGTTACGCGAAAAGATGGAGGTAGCGGACCTCCCCGACTACGTAATGAAGGAGGCCGAGAGGGAATTAAGCCGCCTTGAAAAGGTCCCCACAGCCTCTCCCGAATATGGGGTTATTAGAACCTATCTAGGGTGGTTGATCGAACTCCCGTGGAATCGGGAAACAAAGGACAATATGGACCTGGACAGGGCCAAGAGGATCTTGGACGAAGACCACTACGACCTGAAAGAGGTGAAGGAGAGGATCCTCGAGTACTTGGCGGTGAGGAAGCTAAGAGAAGAGATGAAGGGCCCCATCCTCTGCTTTGTCGGTCCTCCTGGGGTGGGCAAAACCTCCTTAGGTCAGTCCATTGCCAGGGCATTAGAGAGAACGTTCGTGAGGCTCTCCCTCGGAGGGATGAGGGATGAGGCGGAGATCCGGGGACATCGTCGAACCTATATCGGGGCCCTACCAGGGAGTATCATCCAGAGCATCAGGAGGGCTGACTCGAAAAATCCAGTCTTCATGCTCGATGAGATCGACAAGGTGGGGGCCGATTTTCGCGGCGATCCATCCTCTGCCCTCTTGGAGGTCCTCGACCCAGAACAAAACGTCGCTTTCAGAGATCACTATATAGACCTCCCCTTTGACCTCTCCAAGGTCTTCTTCATCACCACCGCCAATATCCTGGAGACAATCCACCCCGCCTTAAGGGACAGGATGGAGACCCTGGTATTGCCCGGTTACACTGAACATGAAAAACTCGGCATCGCTAAAAAATATCTGATCCCCAAACAGATGGGGGAACATGGCTTGGAGGCGACAGATGTGATCTTCACAGACGAGGGGATAAAAAAGATCATCTCCTCTTATACCAAAGAGGCCGGGGTTAGAAACCTTGAGAGAGAGGTAGCTAGGGTCTGTCGCAAGGTGGCCTTCAAAAAAGGCCAGGGGGAGGAGATAGGGGACACCATCACCCCTAAAAACCTTCGTGAGTACCTGGGGCCAGAGCGTTATTTCCCCGAAGTGGCCATGCGCACCTCCCGCCCTGGAGTGGCTACAGGTTTGGCCTGGACCGAGGCAGGGGGCGACATCCTCTTCGTCGAGGCCACTAAGATGCCCGGCAAGAAGGGGTTTTCCCTCACTGGGCAATTGGGGGAGGTGATGCAGGAATCGGCCAAGGCGGCCCTGAGCTATGTGCGCACCAAGGCCAAGGAGCTAGGGATCGAAAAGGACTTCTTTGAAAAATTTGACCTGCACGTACATGTGCCCGCGGGCGCCATTCCCAAAGATGGACCCTCTGCAGGGATCACCGTCGCCTGCGCCCTTGCCTCTGTACTCTCAGGTCGGCCAGTGAGAAACGACGTGGCCATGACAGGGGAGATCACCCTCAGCGGTCTGGTCCTCCCGGTGGGGGGGATTAAAGAAAAGGTATTGGCGGCCAAGGCAGCGGGGATTAAGAAAGTAATCCTCCCGGCCCGAAACCGCGGCGATGTAGAGGAGATCAGTGAGGAACTGGGGCAAGGATTGGAGTTCATCTTTTTGGAATCCGCCGACGAGGTATTCAAGGTGGCCTTGACCGACTCAGTTGGGGCCTCCCAAAGACAAGATAAGACGTTGCAATAGCACTATGTCTCTTAACGAGATAAACATCAAGAGGCATGCTCAGGATCTAGAGCGAAACCTGAGGGGGGTCTATCACTTCATCAAGGATAGGTATGAAGAGTTTAGGGAGCTCTGTAGGGTCTTTAACCCGGAGCGGGGCTACTCCTCCACGACTATCAGGGGGATCAGAGAAAGGTTTAAGGAGATCAACGCTAAATTTGCCGAGGCCAGATCCCTAGAGCAGTTGTTACGAAGCAAATACAAGGGAACTGTACAACTGGACCCGCAAAAACATAGGGAATTGGAGGAACTCTACTTTATGTACAAGAGGGAGTACCGCTACTTTGAGCAGAATCAGACCGAGTGGGAACAAATGGTATTGGGGAAAAAAGAGTTGCCCCGCCGCATCTTATCTCACCTCCAAGACATCTACCGGGAAACCCTCTCCCTTCCTTCTTTAATCCTCTGCTTTCAAGGTGGCCCCTCCCTCTTGGAGACGATAAAGAAAAGGATCAAACTGGGCAAAAGGGATATCTGTGAGGAGAGGGAGGGGGAGATCTGGTTCTTTATGGCGGGGATAAGGGCCCTGGAAGACTCCATCCTCCGGCGCAAGCTCTTCGAGACCCTCTTTGAGGGCCTGAATGGAGGGATTAAGGGGGTGGCCTTTAAAATAACAAAGGGGGAGGATGGGACAGAAGAGGCCTTCAGAGATATACACCAGGCCCTTGCTGAAGTGCAAGAGGGGGAGATCAAGATCCTGTGATCTTCACCTTGCCACTTTGACAGCTATGGGTTTTAAAACCCTTACCAGGTCTACCGAAGACATTTCGATCAAGAAACCCCTTTTCCCCGCATTTACGAATATTCTGGGGAGACTTAAAATGGACTCCTCAATATAAATCGGGAGGCGCTTCCTTATCCCGAAGGGAGAGATACCACCAACCATATAGCCCGTGTGCCTCTGCGCTACTTTTGGGTCGCAAGGGTTGACCGACTTGACCTTCATAGCCCTTGCTAGGGCCTTGGTTGACACCTGCCTATCTCCATGCATCATTACGATAAAAGGTGCCTTATATGTCTGTTTTGATGAACGAGGTGAACCCTTTTCCCCACTTACTCGAAGGTAAACCCTTTCTCCTTAAAAAGCCTCAAGCAGGCACTTACCACCTCAGGATCATAGGGGGTACCTCTGTTCTGTGAGATCTCCTCTAACGCCTTATCTATACCGAAAGCCGGCCGGTAAGGTCGGTGAGAGGCCATAGCCTCTATAATATCGGCTACACCTAATATTCTCGCTTCCAGGAGGATGTCTTCACCCGAAAGCCCCTTGGGATATCCAGAACCATCCATCCTCTCGTGGTGTTGAAGAACAATTTGGGCAACCGGCCATGGAAATTCTATCGTCTTCAATATATCATAACCGATCTGGGGGTGAGCCCTAAACAGACTTACTTCTATTTCGGTTAACTGGCCGGGTTTGCTGAGGATCTCAGCAGGTATATATATCTTGCCGATATCATGAATAACTGCTGCCGTGTGGATTCCTCTGATCTGCTCTTTTGAAAGACCCATTTCTTCGGCTATGGCGCGGGCCAGATTGGCGACCCGCTGTTGATGACCAGCAGTATAAGGATCTCTAATCTCGGTTGTCAACGCAATAGCCCGAACGATTCCGTCCAAGGCCCTTTGCAACTTCTCCGAACTTTGCCTAAGCTCTCCCTCAGCCCGCTTGCGCTCAGAGATATCTTCCCCGATGCCCAAGATCCCCCTCAACTGACCATTCTCATCGAACCTGGGAGAAGAAGTCAAATTGATCCACAACTTGCGCCCATCTTTTGTCATCTCTCTAATCTCACAACTAATCCCCTCTTTATTGTTCAATATGAAGGACCTGACACCCTCTATTTTCTCTTTCGTGTCCTCTTCATCATCAGGATATAATATATCTATCTTATGACGGCCAACTACCTCTTCGGCCTTGTACCCAAAAATGTTCTCAGCCCCCTTATTCCAGTAGAGGATATTGTGCTCCAAATCGGTGGAGATGATGGAAATAAAAGAAGAACTATCCAATATGCTCCTTAAAAATATGTTTGCCTCCCTCACCGCCCCCTCCATCCGTTTGCGCTCGGTAATATCTCGAAGCGATGCGAGATAGACAACCTCACCCTCCCATTCTGTTTCCACCACACGCATCTCCGCCGCAACTGCTCCTCCACCCCCGCGAACAATCTCTAACTCCGTCGTCTCACCTGCCACCACAGGATAACCAAACGACTCACCCAGTAGCTCCTCCGCCTTGCGACCAAACATGGCCTCTGCAGCCGGATTTACATAAAGCACAATCTCCTTTTTGTCCACTATGACGATACCATCGGCATTACTCTCCAAGATATTGAGGAAGCGGGCCTCGCTGGACTGCAACTTAATGGCTGTCTGCCGCCTCAATTCCTCCTGAATCCGGTGCCGCTCAATGGCATAATGTATGGAACGCACTAACAAGTTGCGATCCACCTGCCCCTTGACCAGATAGTCCTGAGCACCAGCCTGAACCGCCTTTACTGCAAGCGCTTCATCATCGGTTGCAGTCAGCACTATGACGGGCACCTCTGGTGCTTTATCAAACACCGTGAAGAAGGTGTCAAGGCCCTTGCTGTCCGGTAGTGAAAGATCCAAAAGGACCACATCAACGCCCCCCTTGCCAAGAAGCTCCAGTCCCCCCGAGAGCCGACTGACACATTCCAGATCGAACTGATCACCCCTTACCTTGGTCAGCACTACCCCCATCAGCTCAGCATATCCGGGGTTGTCCTCAATCAGCAAAACTTTGACGTTTCTGTCTTCTTCAGAATTGCCCTGCACGGCCTCCTCCCCTTGTGGAGCAGCATAGGACAGCAGAGCTGTTTTAAGCTCTTACCGGGTTTTCGCTTACTCCGCTGGGGTCCCATAAATTTAATAATAAACTGAAATCTGCTTAACTTAGAGCAAAATTTATGCCAGAGTAGGGTTGCTGGAACCCCCTGAAATTTCTTGCCAGGAGCAGGAAAAGGATTTTCCCCTTGCTCTATTTGGCAATTTTTGTCAGTTACTTAGGCCTTTTTTGACACCTTTGCTTAACTCCCCAAGAATCTCAAGCATCCCTGTCCCTGTACTGTTCTTTGCGGACTTCTCCTCATCTAAATTGTAACTTGCCTACTGGCCGCTAAATATTGGTATAATTTTTGCTCAAATATTTTCGGTTGATTTATAAAGAAAAAAGTGGTTTATAGAGAAGGCAGGATTTCAGATGAGACCCATGAAAAAGTCCATCGTTGCCTTAGCAGCACTCCTGGTATTGTTTTGCGTTTTTCACACCGGATGTCAGTTTGCCGCTCCCCTCGCTTTGACAGGCGGTTCAATGGGGGTCGCCTATTATTATATTAATGTTGCTGAAAAGACGTCCTGTTTCGATCTGGATAGGATGAGCAGGGCCGCCTTGCTGGCTCTGAGGAAGATGGGATTTTCGATTTGTGACCAATCCAGGGCCGAAGGGGAGAGGACGATAAAAATAAAAGCGGAAGCAGAAGATCTGGATATCATCATCAAGCTGAAGAAGATAACTCATAAGTGCACCAAGATGAAGGTGAAGGTCAGAGAGGGCATAATAATGGACAAGGCCACCGCCCTTGAGATTATCTGTCAAATTGAGGAAGCAGCCAAGAGATTGACTTATAAAGTGGGTAAATACACCTTTAAAGTCGCCATGGCGCCTCTTAGCTGGCCCCTTACCCATGAGGAAATCGAATCAATCGACGGCCTGACCCCCAAAGAAGCCATCCGCCAAGCTCGGGTCAATAACTCCCCTTATGTGGCCAATGGCAAGCATTATGTCCCCATGTCTGTGAAGGAGGCAATGAAATACCGGGAAAAAGGCATAGCCTCTTGGTATGGAGATAAAACCCTGGGGGAAGAAGACGGTTACATGACAGCAAACGGCGAAGTTTTTGATCCCAACGGGCTCAGCGCTGCTCACAAATATTTACCTTTGCCAACCTACGTGCGAGTAATAAACCTAGAAAACCACAGATCCATTATCGTTCGAGTCAATAACCGCGGGCCTTTTGTGAGTGAGCGCATCATCGACCTGAGTGCCGGTGCAGCCCGAAAGCTCGGCTTCTACAAGAAAGGAACGGCGCGAGTTCTTGTCGAGACCGTCAAAGTCGAAGACTAAGACAGCTCCTCAAAGAGATAGACAAAACCCACCCTTTCCTCCTAGAAGAAGATCCCTCGATGTTTTCTACCATGGCGAGGATATCTCAAATATCAAATACCTTTAGATTCTTGTCGTTTAATCGCCCCGTGCGGCCCAAGCAAGTGACATTGACCTAACAGGGATGGAATGCTATTGTAGGAGACTGGCGGCAGTAGTGGGGAAAAAGACGATCGCATCTTAAGGGGATCATCTATGTTTAATCTCATGGGCTTTGAGGAGACGATGAAGAGGTACGAGGCAGGGGAGAATGCCTTCGACCTCGCCATAGAAAAGTGGGTGCGGATAAGAGAAGCGATCAAGTCTGCATACAGCTTGCAACACTTCGTCCTGATAGTGCGAGGGGCATCGGTAAAGATCGCCCTCTGCGTTGAGTTTAACGACAACTGCCACCTATGCCCCCTGGAAAAGATCTGCAGCCGTGAAAAGGAAGGCCTCTTTAACAAGGTCATACGTCTTATGCAGGCCTACTGCATAGCAGGAGATCTCCTTCCCAAATCGACATTGATCGGTCTGACGGATCAATTGATAGCGAAATTGGAACAAATTAAAGAAGAGTTTATGAAATTAAGGCACTAACTCCTCATCCGACGATCTCCAAGGAGCTGAAAAAGTAGGAGATCTCGAAGGCCGCCGTTTTCGTTGCATCGGAGCCATGGACGATGTTCTGCTCGATGTTATCAGCATACATCCGACGAATGGTCCCTTCATCGGCCTGCTGGGGATCGGTGGCCCCCATGATCTGTCGGTTCCGCTCGATGGCCCCCTCTCCCTCCAGGACCAGCACAACGATGGGGCCGGAGGACATGAATGCCGTGAGGCTCTCGAAGAAGGGCTTGCCCCGGTGGACCGCATAGAAACCCTTTGCCTCCTCTTTGTCCAAGCTGACCATCTTCATGGCCCTGATCGTGAGTCCCTCTTGTTCAAACCTCCGGATCACCTCGCCGATGAGCCCCTTGCGCACTCCATCGGGTTTTATGATGGAAAGGGTCCTCTCATTCACCTTCTCTCCTCCTGGCTGTTATCCCGTCTGCCTGGGCAAAAGGACTGTGAAGACAGTCCCTTTGCCCTCCTCGCTCTCCACCGAGATGGAACCAAGATGGGCCTCGACAATGCTCTTGACGATAGACAGACCTAACCCTGTCCCCACAATCCCCCTAGTCTCCTCAGATTTGACCCGGTAGAACTTGTCGAATATCCTGGGCAGGTCCTCTTTGGGAATACCAATGCCGGTATCAGCCACCACTGTCTTGATATAGTCCCCTTCGGGGGCCACCTCTACCCTCACTTCACCACCATCAGGTGTATACTTTATGGCATTGCTCACCAAGTTGGTGAACACCCCCTCCAAGTTATCCCGATCCCCTAAGACGGGAGGGAGGGAGGGATGAACCTTTTGATGGAGGGCGACCCCCTTGGTCTGGGCCTCTGCCTCCATCAGCTCCACGACCTTGCTCACCACCTCTTCTACCTGCAGCGGTCCCTTCTGCTGGAGGGCCATACCGGCGTCTATCTTGGATATCTCCAAGAGGTCGCCGATGAGGTCAAGGAGGCCCCTGGAGCGTTCTTTGGCCCTCGACAGCAGGTGTTGCTGTTTCTCGGTCACCTCTCCGGCCAGGCCATTCAAGATCAGGTTTATATTCTGTCCAATAGCCGAGACGGGAGAGCGGAGTTCATGGGAGACCATGGCGATGAAATCCCCCTTCATGCGGTCGAGTTCCAACACATAGGTCATATCTTCCAAGACCGTGACCGTCCCCAACACCTCTCCCTCTTCACTCTTGACCGCCGCTGTGTGTGCCCTGATGAGGGAATCTCTAATCTGGAGTTCCTGGGAAATGGTGGTCACCTCCGGGTTCTTTGGTTCCAGGACCCCCTGCACGGCCTCAATGAGCTTTTCATTGCCAACTTCCTCGCGCAGGGGTCTCTCAAGGCATGCATTGGTCTCGATCCCCAGCATCCTGCTTGCTGCCGGGTTAGAGAGCACGACCCTCCCCTCTCTATCGGTCACCAGGACCCCATCCGCCATGCAGTTGATGATGGTCCTTACCTTGCCTTTCTCTGTGACCACATCCCTGAGGCTGCGGGCTGCCTCTGCCTTCAGTCTCTCGGCCTCCAGCTCCAGCCTCCTCTTCTCCAAGGCCCTATTGACCACCAAACGGAGTTGATCCGGGGTGAAGGGTTTAGGAACAAAGTCGTAGGCCCCCTTCTTCATGGCCTCCACGGCGGAATCCACCGTGGCGTAGCCGGTGATGACCACAATGAGGAGGGTAGGGTTGATCTCTCTGGCCGCCTCCAGTACCTCCATCCCGCCCATCCCCGGCATCTTCAGGTCTAAGAGGATCAATGCAAACCTCTGGGGATCCTCCTCGATGGCTGCAAGCCCCTCCTCCCCATCGGCCGCTGTGAGAACTTCGCACCCCTCTTTGGTGAGGATGCGCTGACAACCATCGCGCATGACGGACTCGTCGTCGATCACCAGGATCTTGACCTCTTCATTCACAGCACGCCCTCCGCCCTCCGGTAGGCATTGTCTCCTGCACACACATTATTTGGAGATAAGGACCTCAATCCTCCTGACCAGCTCTTCGGGCTCCACCGGTTTGTCAACATAGTCATCCGCCTCCGTCTCCATCCCCATTTGTTGCGTATACCTGGTAGTGGATATCTTGGAGACCACGGCGGTGAGCAACAGGATGGGGATGGAACTATACTTAGGATCGCCTTTCAGTTCCTTGCAGACCTCATATCCATCTTTGTCCGGCATCATCACATCCAAGACGATGAGATCGGGGTTCTCGGTCTTGGTCTTCTCTAGTCCTTCCACCCCTCCGTAGGCTGCAACTGCCTCATAGCCCTTGCTCTCCAGGATAGTGGAAACGGCCTCCACCAGATCGGGATCATCATCAACTATCAAGATCTTTTTCGCCATTGCTTCTCCTCCTTCGCTTTTTTTTTATACCTTCGGCCTTGGAAGCAGGCCAGCTCCCTCCGCTATCTCCTTGACCTTCTCCTCCCACTCAATGGCCATTATATGGACACCTCGCACCCCTTCCATCTCCTTTAATCTTTGAATGGTCTCGATACAGATTTCTATACCTTCATCGCCTCGCTTCTCCTTAGGGACCCCCTTGAGCCTTTCAATAATCTCATCAGGTACATCCATCCCCGGAACCATATTCTTCATATACTTTCCCATACCAACGGACTTGAGGGGGGTAACGCCGGCCAAAATAGCGACCTTCTCGTGGAGCCCCATATCGACCACCTGACGCATCCACTCTTCGAAGCGACTCAGGTTATAGATGCACTGGGTCTGGATGAACTCAGCCCCTGCCGCAACCTTTTTGGCCAGCCTGAGGGCCCTGATCTCAAATGGGTCGGCGAAGGGGTTGGCCGCCGCCCCAATAAAGAGCTGGGGGGCCTTGGTCAATTCTTCGCCGCTGAGAAACCGTTCCTCATCCCTCATCCGCTTTACCGTCATAATGAGCTGTATGGAATCTATGTCATAGACGTTCTTGGACTGGGGGTGATCGCCAAAGCGCTGGTGGTCTCCGGAGAGACAGAGGATGTTGTTTATTCCCAGGGTCTGGTGACCATCTGGAGGGTGGGGTCAAAACCCATCTCTTTGAGGATCAGGCAAGAGGAGAGGCTCGACATCCTGACCACAGAGGTCTGACAGTCCGTCACGTTCACTGCATCCACCACCCCTTTTAGCAGTTCACCCTTCTTGCGGATTAGGTCTGGATCTGCCCCTCGCGGGGGGCCACATTCCGAGGTGACAGCAAACGCGCCTTTCTCCAGGATCTTTTCCAGATTGCTGGCTGTCTTCATTGTCTCATATCCTCTCTGACGATCCTCCGGAGGCCCCCATCCCTGCTGGTTG